>NZ_JBARVQ010000618.1:0-5924 GCF_049646345.1 Albidovulum sp.
GATATGCGGTTCGAGGGTGCGACGCCGACCTCTCGGCTTCTCTCCATCGTCATGCCGTGGATGCGCGGGCGAAGGCCCGCATGGCTGATCCGGCTGGGACTGTTTCTTTACGACCATCTGGGCGGGCGGAAGATCCTGCCTGCCACAGCGACGCTGGATCTGGCCAGCGACCCCGCTGGCGCGCCCCTGAACCCGAAGTTCCGCAAGGCCTATGAATATTCCGATTGCTGGGTACAGGACGCGCGCCTTGTAACCCTCAACGCCCGCGATGCCGAGGCGCGGGGGGCGAAGATCATGACGCGGGCAAAGGTTATCGATGCACGCCGGGAAGGGCAGGTTTGGGAGGTCAAGGTCGCCCTGAACGGCCGGACCAAGACCATGCGCGCCCGAATGCTCGTCAATGCGGGCGGCCCGTGGGTCGAAAACATCGTGCGCGACACGGCGCATCTGAAACCCAAGGCGCATATCCGGCTCGTGCGCGGCTCGCATATCGTGACGAGGCGGCTCTACGACCACGACAAGGCGTATTTCTTTCAGGGCACCGACGGGCGCATCATCTTCGCAATCCCCTATGAGGAGGATTTCACCCTGATCGGCACCACCGATCAGGACCATGACGGCGATCCCATGGATGCGCGCTGCAGCGAGGTCGAGCAGAACTACCTTTGCAATTTCGCCTCGCAATATTTCGCGAGACCCGTAACGCGGGACGATATCGTCTGGACCTATTCCGGCGTCCGCCCGCTTTATGACGATGGTGCAAGCTCGGCCAGTGCGGCGACCCGCGACTATGTGCTGACCTTGAACACCGACGGCGCGCCGATCCTCAATGTCTTCGGCGGCAAGATCACCACCTATCGCAAGCTGGCCGAGGCCGCGATGGCGAAGATCGCGCCGATCCTGAAGGTAACGAAACCCAATTGGACGGCTGGTGTGCCTTTGTGCGGCGGGGATTTTCCGGTCGATGGTGTGGATGCTCTCATCGCCCATCTGGCGGAACGCTACCCGTTCCTTGATGCCTTCACGACCCGGCGGCTGATCCGCACCTATGGCACCGAAGCATCGATGATCCTTGGCGATGCGATATCAGCCACTGATCTTGGCCGGGGTTTCGGCGCGGGGTTGACGGAAGCTGAACTCCGCTGGCTGATGGAGAAGGAATACGCAACAACCGCCGAGGACGTCGTCTGGCGCCGCACGAAACTGGGGCTGCGCCTCAGCGCCGAACAGATCGCGGCGCTGGACGGATGGATGGCGAAGAAGGGGGCGACATGACCTATATCCTCGCAATCGATCAGGGCACGACCTCAAGCCGGGCGATCCTGTTCGACGCCGCGATGAAGGTAAAGGCCACCGCACAGGAGGAATTCACCCAGCATTTCCCCGCCTCGGGCTGGGTCGAACATGACCCTGCCGATATCTGGTCCACAGTCGTGGCGACCGCCCGTGCGGTCATTGAAAAGGCGAAGATTCAGGCCAGGGATATCGCGGGTATCGGCATCACCAACCAACGCGAGACGACGCTGGTCTGGGATCGCAAGACCGGCACCCCCATCCACCGCGCCATCGTCTGGCAGGATAGGCGGACCTCGGACATCTGCGCCCGGCTGAAGGCCGCAGGCCATGAACCGATGGTGACGGAAAAGACCGGCCTGCTGCTCGACCCCTATTTCTCGGGCACCAAGCTCGCCTGGCTGCTCGACACGGTCGATGGCGCGCGGGCGAAGGCAGAAAACGGTGATCTTCTGTTCGGCACCGTTGACAGTTTCCTGATCTGGAAACTCACAGGCGGCCGCGTCCATGCGACCGACGCCACCAACGCCGCGCGGACGCTGATCTACAGTATCCGCGACGGACACTGGGACGCGGATATCTGCAAGCTCCTGAACATCCCCATGTCGATGCTGCCCGAGGTGCGCGACTGCGCCGCCGATTTCGGCCATTCCAGCGCCGACCTCTTCGGCCGCGAAATCCCGATCTACGGCGTCGCGGGCGACCAGCAAGCCGCGACGATCGGACAGGCATGTTTCCAGCCGGGCATGATGAAGTCGACCTATGGCACCGGCTGCTTCGCACTTCTGAACACCGGCGAAACCCCGGTCGCCTCGAAGAACCGGCTTTTGACCACCATCGCCTATCAGTTCGACGGCCAACCGACCTATGCGCTTGAAGGCTCGATCTTCATCGCGGGTGCGGTGGTGCAATGGCTGCGGGACGGGCTGAAGATCATCAGCGAAGCGGCCGAATCCCAGCCGCTGGCCGACAAGGCCGACCCGGCGCAGGATGTTGTGCTCGTCCCCGCCTTTGTCGGCCTTGGCGCGCCTTATTGGAACGCCGATTGCCGGGGGGCGGTCTATGGCCTGACCCGCAATTCCGGTCCCGCCGAGTTTGCGAAGGCGGCGCTGGAAAGTGTGGGCTATCAGACCCGCGACCTGCTGGAGGCGATGCGCGCCGACTGGGGCGGCGCGGCCAAGGGTGTGTTGCGCGTCGATGGCGGCATGACCGCCTCGGACTGGACGATGCAGTTCCTGTCGGACATCATCGGTGCCCCGGTCGACCGTCCGCATGTGCTGGAAACAACGGCGATGGGGGCCGCATGGCTGGCGGGCGCGCGCGCCGGGGTCTATCCGGACGCAGAGGGGTTTGGGAAGGGCTGGGCGCTGGAACGCCGCTTCGAACCGGCGATGGACGGTGCCACGCGCGATGCGAAATATGCAAGGTGGAAGCGGGCCGTCGCTGCCACATTGACGGTATGACCGCATTTACCATCGTCCAGCCGAAACGCATCCGCTTTGGCCGGGGTGAGGCGCGGGCCGCCATTCCCGAGATCGCCGCGATGGGTCAACGGCTGTTTCTTGTTCATGGCCGCGATGCGGGGCGGGCCGCATGGCTGATCAGCGTGCTGAAGGCGCAGGGGGTCGGCGTTCACGCCCATGCCTGCCCAACCGAGCCGACCCTGCCGATGCTAGAGGACGCCCTGACCGCCGCGCGGGGCGCTGATTGCATCGTCAGCCTTGGCGGCGGGGCGGCCATTGATCTTGGCAAGGCCATCGCGGCGCTGCTACCTGCTTCGGGCGTGCCGCTCGACTATCTCGAAGTCGTCGGGAGGGGCCAGCGGCTGGATGCGGATCCCCTACCCTTCGTTGCAATCCCGACCACCGCCGGGACCGGGGCGGAGGTGACGAAGAACGCCGTCATCGACGTGCCGGAGCATCGGCGCAAGGTCAGCCTCAGGGACGACCGGATGCTGGCCGATCTGGCCGTCATCGACCCCGCACTGACCGATCATTGCCCGCGGGGCGTGACGCTCGCCTCGGGTCTTGACGCGATCACGCAAGTGATCGAACCCTTCCTTTGCACCCGCGCGACCCCCTATACCGACGCGCTCTGCCGCGCCGCGATCCCAAAGGGGCTCGCCGCGCTTCGCCACCTGATGAAGGGCGAGGACTCAGGCGCGCGCGACGGCATGGCCTGGGTCAGTCTGTCGGGCGGGCTGGCGCTGGCCAATTCCGGGCTTGGTGCGGTGCATGGGCTGGCCGGGGTCATCGGCGGGCTGACCGGTGCCGCACATGGAGCGGTCTGCGGCGCACTTCTGCCGCATGTCCTGCGCGCGAACCGGGCTGCACTGGCATCCTCGGCCCCTCAGGCGGGCCGCTTTGACGAAGTTGCAGGCTGGGTCGGCACGGCGTTCGGTTCCGAAGATGGGATCGGCAGTCTGGAGCGCCGGATGCACGGCGCAGGATTACCGCGGTTGTCGGTGCAAGGCCTGAGCGCTGAGGACCATGCCGCTGTGGCCAATGCGGCAGCCGCATCATCCTCGATGAAAGCCAACCCCGCCGCACTCGGCCCTGCCGATCTTGTCGCCATTCTTGCGGCGGCAGGCTGATCCGGCCATCCACTATTGTTCCCGGGCCACCAGCGGATTACATCGGTGCTCATGAAACGCTTCATCCCCTTCCTCAAGTCCACACCGCGTGTCGCGGTGATCCGCCTGCAGGGCGTCATTTCCGCCGGTGGCCGCAGCGGAGCGGGGCTGAACGATGCCGCGCTCGCGCCGGTCATCGAAAAGGCCTTCAAACGCGGCAAACCCAAGGCTGTCGCACTGGTGATCAACTCGCCCGGCGGCTCACCGGTGCAATCGGCGCTGATCGCCGCGCGCATCCGCAGGCTGGCGGATGAAAAATCCATCCCCGTCCATGCCTTTGTCGAGGATGTCGCGGCCTCGGGTGGGTACTGGCTGGCGACGGCGGGTGACGATATCTGGGTCGATGACAGTTCGGTCATCGGCTCTATCGGCGTCATTTCAGCCAGCTTCGGCTTTCCCGAATTCATGTCCCGCCACGGGATCGAGCGGCGTGTTCACACGGCGGGCAAGTCAAAGAGCTTCCTCGACCCGTTCCGCCCCGAGAAACCCGACGATGTCACCCGGCTGCGCGCGATCCTCGAACCGATCCATGAGGCGTTCAAGACCCAAGTCACAACCCGCCGCGACGGCAAGCTGCCCGAGGGGCAGGACCTCTTTACCGGCGACGTCTGGGTCGGGCAGGCAGCGGTCGATCAGGGGCTGGCCGACGGTGTCGCGCATCTGGTGCCGACACTGAAAGCGGTCTATGGCGACAAGGTGAAACTCATACCCTACGGCGTCAAAAAATCCATCTTCCAGCGCTTCGGCGGGCGCATTCTGGGCGAGGCAATCGACCAGATCGAGGAGCGTGCGCATTGGGCGCGCTACGGGCTTTGACATGATCTTCAAGATCATCTCGCTCTTTCTGATCTTCATGGCGGTTCTGGCGCTGTTCGGACGCCTGCGCTTCCCCAAACTGCCGGGCAAGACTGGAATGAAACGCTGCCCCGACTGCAAGCGGCCGCTGATCGGCAAGGGGCCCTGTAGCTGCGGGGGCAAGGCGTGACGGGTCGCGCGCTGGTCACCGGCGCCGGACGGCGGCTGGGCCGGGCGATGGCGCTTTACCTCGCTGGGCGGGGCTATGATGTTGCCATCCACTATGCGACCTCGGGCAATGAGGCTGAGGCAGTGGCCGAGGAAGCCCGGGCGATGGGCGTCACGGCCGCGACGCTTCAGGCCGATATCCTGAACGAGGCGGAAACCCTGACATTGGTGGACCGGGCGGCGGAGGCCTTGGGCGGGCCGCTGAGTATCCTCATCAACAACGCCTCGATTTTTGAGTACGACAATATCCGCAGCGCGACCCGCGAAAGTTGGGATCGACATCTGGAATCGAACCTTCGCGCGCCCTTCGTCCTGACCCAGGCCTTCGCCAAACAGGCCCCGAAGGCGGTGAGCGAAGCAGGCGATGCACGGTCGCAGGCACTTGTGATCAACATGCTCGACCAGCGGGTCAGGAAGCTGACGCCCGAATTCATGACCTATACGATTGCCAAGATGGGGCTTTGGGCGCTGACCCAAACCTCAGCGCGGGCGCTTGGCCCCGATATCCGGGTCAATGCGATCGGCCCCGGTTCGACGCTGAAGGGCGAAAAGCAGAGCGAAGAGCAGTTCCGGGCGCAACGCGCGGGCTCTGTTCTCGCGCGGGGGGCGAATGCGGACGATATCTGTGCCGCCCTGGGGTATTTCCTCGATGCGCCCGCCGTGACCGGCCAGTTGATCTGCGTTGACGGGGGGCAACATCTGGGCTGGAAGACGCCTGACATTTTGGGTGTAAACTAGCGAAATCCGTTAAGAAAATCGGGGGCGGGGCCTTGACTTGTGCACTCGTAACGCTGGCGTAACTAAGCTGTCACGATTCTGTCAATATTTTCAGGGATTTGCGCGGATCACGAAAAAAAAATCGTTAATTTTCAGACTTTTGCGGCGCTGCCTAAAAAATAGGCAAACCAACGAAGCCTGCCGAATACAACGAAAATTTCCCGATGCCGAATTCTTTTCACCAGACTTATCCACAATT
>NZ_JBARVQ010000619.1:0-4170 GCF_049646345.1 Albidovulum sp.
CTTATGACGACCTCTGGCGCGCCGCAGGACAGGTCTGCGACCTCTTCACCGAGGAGGAATGCTACAACTTCTTCAAGGCCGCAGGATATGAAACCGATTAGGCGCAACACGCTCTAAAGCGTTTCGGGTTTGCGTTGGGATACCAAGTATCAGAATTCGAACGAAAAAGGTTCTAATTCTGATTCGATGTAAACCTGAAACGCTATAGACAGCGTATTCATGATCGGGATTTCCGGCGGGCCTTTGTTTGGCTCAAAGATCCAAGCCGTTCAGACGAAGGCGCGGGTGGCCACATCGCCACCCGCGCCACCTCCCTGTCGGACCGCCGGTTTATCCGGCTTTCAACACCCCCCGCGCGATCTGGTCGGCCTCAATGGATTCGAACAAGGCCTTGAAATTGCCCTCGCCAAACCCGTCATCGCCCTTGCGCTGAATGAATTCGAAGAAGATCGGCCCGATCACCGTTTTTGAGAAGATCTGCAACAGGCTCCGCGTCTCGCCGCCATCGACCACACCTTCGCCGTCGATCAGGATGCCGTGCTTTTCCATCATATTGAGCGGCTCCTCATGGCCCGCCACCCTGTCCCGGCTCAATTCGTAGTAGCTCATCGGCGGTTTCGGCATGAAGCGCAGGCCGCGCTCATGGATCGCATCGGTCGCGCCATAGATATCCCCGGTCCCGACCGCGATATGCTGGATGCCCTCGCCCTTGTAGCGCTTGAGGTATTCGACGATCTGGCCCGTCTCCCCGCGATCCTCGTTGATCGGGATGCGGATACGACCGCAGGGAGAGGTCAGCGCCCGTGAGTAGAGGCCGGTGAATTTGCCCTGAATGTCGAAAAAGCGGATTTCGCGGAAGTTGAACAGCCGTCCGTAGAAGTCGAACCACTTGTCCATATTGCCCTTGTGGACATTGTGGGTCAGGTGATCGAGGTAATAGAAACCCACGCCTTCGGGCTTCGACTTCGACAGCCAGTCGAATTCCGCGTTATAGGGCGAGGTCTCATAGTACTTGCCGATGAAATAGATCAGCGATCCGCCGATGCCCCGGATCGCGGGCACGTCCATGGTCTTGTCATCACCCTCATAGGGTTCCGCCCCCATCGCGACGGCATGCCGGAACGCGTGTTCCGCATCGACCACCCGCCAGCCCATCGACGGGGCGCAGGGCCCGTGTTCGGCGACGAAGCGGGCCGCGAAACTGCCGGGCTCGGCGTTCAGAATGTAGGTGATGTCGCCCTGCTGCCAAAGCTCGATATCCTTCGACCGGTGACGGCCGACAAGTTCGTACCCCATGCGGGCGAAAAGCTGCCGAAGCTCCTCCGGGTCCGGATGCGCGAATTCGACGAATTCGAACCCGTCAGTCCCGGCGGGGTTCTGGTCCGAGATCACCGATTTCGGGGCGGAATGGGGAAAGGGGCCCATAAAATACTCCTCTGCGCGTTCATGACCATTTTACCGCATCTCTCACGCGTCTGTTGCGCGTTTGAAATAAGAACTTGATGTGCATATGCGCGTTTTGCGCGCTACACTGGCCAGATCATGCAAGATTCACGCATCACGCTCGATGAAACCGACTCACGGCTTCTGGCCGCCTTGCAACGCAATGCACATCTGACCTCGCAAGAGCTGGGGGAAGAGCTGAACCTCTCACCCAGCCAGGCGGGCCGCCGCCGTCAGCGGCTGGAGGCCGAGGGCCTGATCCAGAGTTATGCCGCAAGGCTCGACCCCCTGCGCCTCGGCCTTGCCGTTCAGGCCTTCGTTCAGGTCCAGATGGCCCGCCACGGGGCTGAGACAACGGCGGCCTTCTCCCGCCTTGTCGCGACCCAACCCGAGATCACATCTGCGTGGACCCTGACCGGAGAAGCCGATTATCTTCTCAGGGTCTATTGCGAAGACCTCGCGAGCCTGAACAGGTTGATCCATCAGGTCCTGCTCGCCCATCCGGCGGTTTCCCGGGTGCAAAGCCAGATCGTGATGGACCAGTTCAAACCCGACGCCCCTTTGCCAACCTAGGATTTCATGGAAAGCTTTTTGTTTCAGGCCTCTCTATACCTCATCGCCGTGGTGCTGGCGGTGCCGGTGGCCTCGCGGCTGGGTCTCGGCTCGGTGCTGGGTTATCTTGTCGCCGGGATCGTGATCGGCCCGGTCTTCGGCCTCGTCGGATCCGAAACCAAGGATCTTCAGCACTTCGCCGAATTCGGCGTGGTGATGATGCTGTTCCTGATCGGGCTGGAGCTGGAACCCCGCGCGCTCTGGGGCATGCGCGACCGGCTTCTGGGGCTTGGCGGTTTGCAGATCGTGGTGACCACGCTTGTGGTCACGCTCGGCGTGCTTGCAATGGGGCAAAGCTGGCGCATCGCGCTGACGCTCGGGATCATCCTGTCGCTGTCGTCGACCGCCATCGTTTTGCAAACCCTGTCCGAGAAAAGCCTCATGCCCACGCAAGGCGGGCGCAGCGCCTTTTCCGTGCTGCTGATGCAGGATATCGCCGTCATCCCGATGCTGGCCTTTCTGCCGCTGCTGGCCCTTCCCGGTGCCCGCGCGCTGGCCAAGGCGCAGGCGGCCGACAGCCACGCGACCCTGCCCTTCCTGCAACAGCTTCCGGGCTGGGGCGTGACGCTGGTCACCCTCGGCGCGGTCGCCGCCGTTGCCTTGGCCGGGCACTACCTGATCCGGCCGCTCTACAGCTTCGTGCACCGCGCGCGGCTGCGTGAGGTCAACACCGCCCTGGCGCTGATGATCGTCGTCACCATCGCGACCCTGATGCTGATGGTCGGCCTCTCGCCCGCGCTTGGTGCTTTCCTTGCCGGTGTGGTGCTCGCCAACTCGGAATTCAAGCATGAGATCGAATCCGACATAGCGCCCTTCAAGGGCCTCCTCCTCGGCCTCTTCTTCATCACCGTCGGGGCCGGGATCGACGTCGATACGTTCCTCTCAAAACCGGTCACGCTTGTCGGGCTGGCGCTCGCCCTGATGATCGCCAAGGGCGCGGTCCTCTACGGTCTTGGCAAACTGTTCAAGCTGAAGGGCCGCAACCAGTGGCTTTTCACTCTCGGTCTGGCGCAGGCAGGCGAATTCGGCTTTGTCCTGACCGCCTTTGCCGTCAAACAGCGTATCCTGCCGAACGCACTGGCGGGGGAACTCTTGCTGGTGATCGCGCTCTCGATGTTCCTCACGCCCTTGTTCTTCATCCTGCATGACGTTCTGGCCAAGCGGATGAAGGATGAAAGCGTGACGCATGAGGCTGACGAGATCGACGAACAGCAGCCGGTGATCATCGCGGGTGTCGGCCGCTTCGGTCAGGTCGTGAACCGCATGGTGACCATGTCGGGCTTTCAGACGACCGTGCTCGATCACGACCTCAAGGTGATCCAGCTTCTCAGGAAATTCGGCTTCAAGGGCTATGTCGGCGACCCAACCCGACCGGAACTTCTGCGGGCTGCGGGATTGGCGCAGGCCAGCGTCCTCGTCGTCTGCCTTGACGACCGGGCGGCGGCGACACGGCTTGTCGCCTATGCCCGCCGCCAGCGTGACGATCTGCATATTATCGCCCGCGCCCGCGACCGCGAACATGTCTTTGAACTGCATCGCGCCGGCGCTGATGACATCGTGCGGGAATATTTCGATGGCGCGCTGCGCATTGGGCGCTATGTGCTGGAGAATGTGGGGCTGTCGGACTACGAGGCGCGCGAGATGGAACGGACCTTCTTCAAGCTCGACCGTGCCGCCGTGCGCGACCTAGCCGACCTCTGGACACCCGGTGTGCCCGCGGACAAGAACCCCGCCTATATCGCCCGCGCGAAAGAGCTGAACCGGGAACTGGAAGCGGCCCTGCTGGCCAAGTATTCTCAGACAAGGGAAGAAAAGACCGAGCCGCGCAGGGATACCGCAGCCGAATAGGTATCGGTGTCGGAACAATGCCGCAATGGCCGGTTCGAGCACTCTTCCGACATCTGTTTGTTTGGTGCTTCCCTTCACCCGGGAACAAGCGCGGCGCGCGCCAGGCAGGAACATGCCCGGTGTACGGTGCGATGAGGGAAATAGCAGGAAAGTCGCGCATCAAGCCCGTCTGTCGGCCGATCGCCCTGCCTACTGGCCCTCTGCAGCCTCGGGTCCGAGTTTCCCGAACCAGTCGATGTCGCGCAACGTGACGGCGCCGGACAGGAC
>NZ_JBARVQ010000620.1:0-2024 GCF_049646345.1 Albidovulum sp.
GGCCAATCCGGTGGTGCCCGCCGCAAGCATGCTGCTTCTGGCTTTGTCCTCTCGATTCCTGTTGCGGTTTCATGGCGAGTTCCCGAAAATCAGAATTGCGTCGGGAAGACGCCAGACGCCCGTTCCCCCGCCGCAACATCGCCAGCTTGCTTGGGAGGCCGGGGACAATGCCATTTCTGAACCTGACGGGAAGCACGAAATCCTCTGGCAAGGCCAAAGCCCGGAGGCATGATTGAAGGTATTGTTGTGCACGCACCACCTGCAAACCTGGGGCGGGTCGGAGCTTGTGTGCATAGAACTGTTCGAGGCGCTGGTGGCACGCGGTTGCGAGGTCAGTGTCTATTGCCCCTTCGCCACGCCCGCATTCATCCAGATCGCCTTTGGCAACTGGCTCCGGGTGGAAGGCGTCCCTGCGCGCATCGACCTCGAAGCCTTCGATCTGGTGCTGGTCTCTCACCAGTGCCTGTCAAGGCTGTGGACACCGGCATTCGAGCGCAGGTTCGCGTCGCTTCGGCGGCGTCCGTTTCTCATTTACTTCCACCTTTCGCCGCATGAACCTTTCGAGCAGCCCGGCCCGTTCGTGGAACGAGCGCTTGCGGATGTGATCTATGCCAATAGTGAAGAAACGCGCGATGCGCTGGTCAATCAGGGTTTCGCCGGGATCCGGTTGTTCAGGAACCCCGCGCCCGCAGCATTTGCCGCGCCGCCGTCCCGTTCGCGCGACCTGCGCCGGTTGTTGTCGATTTCCAACCACCTGCCGGCCGAAGTGGGGGAAGCATTCGAGATCCTGAAGGCGCGCGGCATCGAAGTGACACGGATCGGCAGTCCGCATGCCTCGCGGCGGGTGACCCCGCGCGACCTTGAAAGCCACGAGGCCGTGGTCACGATTGGCAAGTCCGTGCAATATGCGATCCGGTCACGACGCCCGGTCTTTTGCTACGATCACTTTCAGGGGCCCGGTTGGCTTGGTCCCCTGATGGCCGCGACCGAAGCGACAAATTTTTCGGACAGATGCAGTCGCATTCCGTTGTCGGGTCCGAACCTTGCCGAGCGCATTCTCGACGGCTTCGCCGCCGCCAGAAACTGGATCGCCCAAGCCGATCCCGCCGAGTTCGGCAGGTTCTTTCTTGAGCGTAGTGTCGACGAGATCCTCGAACTGGCGCGTCTGTCACGTCGGCGCTGGCATTGGACCCTCTTGCCGGGCGGAGTCAAAAGGCATCGGGACTTCGAAACGGAAAGGCGGCTCTATGATCTGGTTGACCGCTCCTACGCCGCCGGGTCCAGTTTGCCAGCGCCTGCGGGACCGGCGCTGCCCTCGCTTTTCAGGACCCACCGCGCGATCGAGACCAAGATGCTGCGCCCGCCCAAGCCCGGCGAGGCGATGGTCATTGCCGTATTCTCTTACCGCTACGACGCGCATCTGGTACCGCACCTGATCGAAAACATCGCTCCCGCCGTGCATGGTTATGCCGCCTTGGACGACAGAATGGCGGGCGACATGCTTTCCGCCGAAACCGGACGTCAGAAAGCCTTGTTCGAGACAGCGCGCAACATGGGTGCGCGGTGGGTATTCGCCGTCGATCCCGACGAACGGTTCGAGGATCGCCTGAAGGATCAGATGCCCGCATTGACGACCGGGTACGGGCCGGTGGTCTGGACTTTCGAGTGCCGCGAACTGTTTCATCCGACCAGATACAGGATTGACGGATTGTGGAGCGGGCGCCCGCGCGCGCGCCTGTTTCCCTGCATTGCGGGCATGGAACCCGGCGACACCGCGCTGCACGGCCTGTGGACCAGAAATCACTGGAAGCTGCCGGTCAAGGCCTCGGGGCTAGACTTCTATCACCTGCGCATGATCACGCCCGAACGCAGGGCCTTGCGCAGGGCGCTTTACGCAAGCGCCGATCTTGGCCGCGCCTTTCAGGACATCGGTTACGACTATCTGGATGACGAGCGCGGGATGCAACTGCGCGAGATCCCGGGGGATCGTGGCTTCACTCCGCCTCATGTCGAGGACCACGGCG
>NZ_JBARVQ010000621.1:0-2012 GCF_049646345.1 Albidovulum sp.
GCACCGGCGGCCGCGACCAGAACGCGGTCTTCAAGAACCCTGTCATAGTTCAGCGCGACCGGCACGAAAACCACATCCCGGCTCTTGCCCGGCTCGAAATCCGAAATGATGTAGTTCAGAAGCCCCAGCTTCGGCGACCCGACGAAGGAAATCGGTCAGGAGTTGATGCGGCGAATTCGCACGATCATGCCGGTGCTGCCGATCCCGATGGTGGCGACCTGCCTGCTGGAAGCGGCGGGGCCGTTATCCCGTCAGGACCTTGTCGACCGGGTAGCCTCAGAGGTGGGTCGCCTTGAGAAGACCGGCGCCCATGTCGACCTTTTCAATGGCGATATCGCCACCGAAGTCGACAATGCCGTCAATCATCTGCTGATGCGGCAACTGGTCCGCGAAGAGAACGGCGAAATTCACATCGCCGCCGGGGACCACGCCCTGCTGCACTATTACGCCGCCTCGATAGAGCATCTTGTTGCCGCATGCGCAGCGTAAATGCTGCGTTCGCTCGGTTATTAAATTACAAAAATGATCCTCAGATGGTTGCATAATTACTTTTTCGTCGGTATCCAAATTCGGACGCCGTATGCGATTCTGCGCTGCGGCACTATTTTGGAGCTTCGGAGGCAATGATGGCACTCGACACGAATTCCGCGCCCGCAGCATATGACGCGCCGATGCAGGACTTATATGAAGTGGGTCAGATGCCACCGCTCGGCCATGTGCCCAAGCAGATGTATGCCTGGGCGATCCGGCGCGAACGCCATGGCGAGCCGGATACCGCGATGCAGGTCGAAGTGGTCGAAACGCCGAGCATCGACAGCCACGAGGTTCTGGTTCTGGTGATGGCCGCAGGGGTCAATTACAACGGAGTCTGGGCTGCGCTGGGCATTCCGATCTCGCCCTTTGACGGCCACAAGGCGGACTATCACATCGCGGGCTCGGATGCGGCCGGCATCGTCTGGGCGGTGGGAGACAAGGTGAAGCGCTGGAAGGTCGGCGATGAGGTCGTGGTGCACTGCAACCAGGACGACGGCGATGACGAAGAATGCAACGGCGGCGATCCGATGTTTTCGCCCAGTCAGCGCATCTGGGGTTACGAGACCCCGGACGGGTCGTTCGCCCAGTTTACGCGGGTTCAGGCGCAACAGCTGATGCATCGCCCCAAGCACCTGACCTGGGAAGAAAGCGCCTGCTATACCCTGACGCTTGCCACTGCCTACCGGATGCTGTTCGGGCATCGGCCCCATATCCTGAAACCCGGTGACAATGTGCTGGTCTGGGGCGCGTCCGGTGGTCTTGGGTCCTACGCAATCCAGCTGATCAACGCGGCCGGGGCCAATGCCATCGGCGTGATCTCGGAAGAGGACAAGCGTGATTTCGTCATGAGCCTTGGAGCGAAAGGCGTCATCAACCGCAAGGATTTCAAATGCTGGGGCCAGATGCCCAAGGTCAATACGCCCGAATACAAGGCGTGGTTCGACGAGACCCGCAAGTTCGGCAAGGCGATCTGGGAGATCACCGGCAAAGGCAACAATGTCGACATGGTGTTCGAGCATCCGGGCGAAGCGACTTTTCCGGTCTCTGTCTTCGTGGTCAAGCGCGGCGGCATGGTCGTGATCTGCGCCGGGACGACCGGTTACAACCTGACCTTCGATGTCCGCTATCTCTGGATGCATCAGAAGCGGGTTCAGGGGTCGCATTTCGCCAATCTCAAACAGGCCGCAGCTGCCAACAAGCTGATGCTGGAACGCCGTCTTGATCCCTGCATGTCAGAGGTCTTCCCCTGGGCGGAGATTCCCGCCGCTCACATGAAGATGCGCCGCAATGAGCATAAGCCCGGCAATATGGCGGTGCTGGTTCAGGCCCCGAAAGCGGGATTGCGGACGCTGGAAGACGTGATCGAGGCTGGCGCGCAATCTTAACCACGCTGCTTCAAGGCTGAGAACCGAGACCGCCCGACCTTCACCAGTCGGGCGGTTTTTTTTTCATTGTTTCTCAACCGGATACAGAATGGC
>NZ_JBARVQ010000622.1:0-2703 GCF_049646345.1 Albidovulum sp.
GCCCATCACGCTCCAGCTTGCGCAGCGTCTGGGTCAGCATCCGCTGTGAAATATCCGGGATCGCCTTCTGGATGGAGGAGAATCGGTGTTCGCCCTCACGCAGCAGAAGGATCACCAGAAGGCTCCATTTATCGCCGATCTGGGCAAGGACCGTGCGGATTGGGCAGAGGTCAAGCCCCAGCTTTTTCTCGATTTCTTCGCGGCGTTTCATGTTTTTTCCAGTTACTAAAAAGTGCCTGCTTACGCATTGGCTATATGGTTATTATCAGTAAGTCACATCCGAAACGAAAGCAACTTCTCAAAGGAGATACCGAGATGACCAGGATGATGACTGCCGCCGTTGCCTTTGCCGGGCTCGCAACCGCAACCCTTGCCGCCGAACCGTTGGACAGCAACAAGGCCCTGGCCGTTGGCCTGTTGGAAAAGGGTCTGATCGGCGGCGATGCCGATTACATCCGCGCCAATGTCGCCGAAGACTATATCCAGCACAATCCGCTGGTCGCTGATGGCCGCGACGGTCTTCTGGGCTTTGTCGAGTTCGTCGGCACGATTGACCCGAAGGTCACCTCGACCATTCACCGCGTCATCGCCGAGGGTGACCTGGTCGTCGTCCACAGCGAGGTGGATTTCTATGGACCGAAGTCGATCCTTGACCTCTTCCGGATCGAGGACGGCAAGATCGCCGAGCACTGGGATGTGATCCAGGAGGTGCCGGCCGAAACCGCAAGCGGGCGGACAATGTTCGACGGTGCGACTGAGATCGCCGATCTGGACAAGACCGCCGAAAACAAGGCGCTGGTCACCGGCTTTGTCAGCGACGTGCTGATGGGGGGCAAGCTTGACAGGATCGACGACTACCTCGCCCCGGAATATATGCAACACAACCCGTTCGTGCCTGATACAAGGGACGGGCTGAAGGGCTTCATCGACTATATCGCGGCCAATGAGATCACCTTCTACTACTCGGCGCTGCACACCGTCGTGGCCGAAGGGAACTTCGTCTTTACCCAGTCCGAAGGCGTCTATGACGGCAAGCCGACGGCCTTCTTCGACCTTTGGCGGGTCGAGGGCGGAAAGCTTGTCGAGCATTGGGATGCTGTGCAGGAAGTCCCGGCAGAGTTCGCCCACGAAAACGGGATGTTTTGAGGCATCAAGTGAAACAGTCCGGACTGTCCTGAAAGGGACGGTCCGGTTTCGTCGATTCTTGTGAAAGTCCAATAGATGGTCTGCGACCTTTGCGGATATTTCGACCAGAACAACGCCAGCCGGGCAAATGTCTGTCCGTAGCGTGGCGCAGCAGTGGTCTTTCGAGACGCTTACAGCGTTTCGCGTTTAACTTGAACCATCACTCATCACCTAACGCTTTGAAATCTTTGATTTCAGGCAGCGTTAGGTGATTCAAGTTTAACGCCAAACGCTATGATGGCGTCAAAGCCCCTCGGAAGTCATGTGATACATCACCGCAGACGCACCAGCCCGCCGGGATGGGTCGGCGCCCGCTCGGTTCGCGTCGGGCTTGCTTCCAGTAGATTGATGCATCTGAAGAACGGCAGAACTGTCTCGACTGCCGACAAGGTAGTGTCAACGCATTGCCCGATTTGCGGGCCTGATCACCGACTGGAATTGTTGTCGTCACAATTCAGGGTTTGACGGCGCAGTCGGCACCCCACATTGTCGGGCTGAACAGGAGTTCTCATGCAGTCCCGAGCCCCCCTTTTTACTCCGGTCCTGATCGCCGGGTGCATCATCATCATGCTCGGCTTTGCAATCCGGGCGAGTTTCGGGGTGTTCCAGATCCCGATTGCCGAGGAGTTCGGCTGGCTCCGGTCGGAATTCAGCTTTGCCATCGCGGTTCAGAACCTAGCCTGGGGCATTGGTCAGCCCCTCTTTGGGGCCCTGGCCGAGAAGTTCGGCGACCGGCGGGCAATCATACTCGGGGCGCTTTCCTATGCGGCGGGGCTGGTGCTGTCGTCCTATGCGATCACGCCCGGTCAGCATCAGATGCTGGAAGTGCTGGTGGGGTTCGGCATTGCCGGAACCGGGTTCGGCGTGATCCTTGCGGTCGTCGGCCGCGCGGCAAGTGCCGAGAACCGCTCGCTCGCGCTTGGCATCGCGACAGCGGCGGGATCGGCCGGTCAGGTCATCGGAGCGCCGCTGGCCGAACTTCTGCTGGGGCATTTCCCCTGGCAAACGGTGTTTCTGATTTTTGCCGGGGTGATCCTTGCAGCCCTTCTGGTGCTGCCGATGATGCGGGCTCCGGCCCCGGTCAGCAAGGCCGAGCTGGAAGAGAGCATGGGCGAAGTGCTGCTGAAGGCCTTCCGCGACCCGTCCTTCGCGCTGATCTTCCTCGGCTTCTTCTCCTGCGGTTATCAGCTGGCCTTCATCACCGCGCATTTCCCGGCTTTCGTGACCGAAATGTGCGGGGCGATCGACCCGTCGGGGACGCTGGCCTCACTGGGGGTATCGACCACCTCGGCCCTTGGCGCGGTGGCAATTTCCTTGATCGGGCTTGCCAATATCGTCGGCACGATCACGGCAGGGTGGCTGGGTAAGCGCTATTCGAAAAAGTACCTGCTGGCGGCGATTTATGCCGGGCGGACCATTGTGGCGGCGGCTTTCATTCTGGTGCCGATGACGCCCGCGACGGTGGTGCTGTTTTCGGTCGCGATGGGGTCACTGCGGCTTGCCACCGTACCGCTGACC
>NZ_JBARVQ010000623.1:0-1588 GCF_049646345.1 Albidovulum sp.
ACTCTGCGCGGAAACCGAACTGGCGGCGGACGGCGCGCCCGAATGGGTGCACCTGCTGCCCGCCGGTCTCATCTGGGGCCGCGACGGGCGGAGCTTCCGGCTTGGCGACGGCGCGGCCGTCATCGCAGCGAGCCAGGCGGGTGGCGTCGATCTGCCCATCGACTACGAACACCAGGCGGACGATCCCGACCGGCAGAAGAACGGCCCCGTGCCCGCCGCTGGCTGGATCAAAGCGCTGGAACTGCGCGCGGACGGTATCTGGGGCCGTGTCGAATGGACCGCGACGGCGAAGAACATGGTTGCCGCCCGCGAGTACCGCTACCCATAGCGTTTCGGATTTGCATTGTATCGTAATTCGAACCTTTTCGTTCGAATTACGATACGTGATATCTCAACGAAAACCCGAAACGCTTTAAGCCCGGTGATCCTGCACCAAAAGACGGACGGGACCGTGACGCGCCTGATCGGCGCGAGCCTCGTCCACCGCCCCAACCTCGCGCTCAAGGCGCTTTCAAGTGAGGACCTGCCCATGTCCGCTGCCACAGCCGGCTTCGCCCCCATCGCCGCCGCCCTTGGCCTCGGCGCTTCCGCCAGTGTCGATGAGATCGTGACCGCGATCAATGCGGCGCGCCAGCCCGACCCGGAGAAATACGTGCCTGTCGCGGCCGTCGCCGCCCTCCTGAAGGAGCGCGGGCGAGCGCATCGCGACGATGGGCCAGAAGGACGCGGCTCAGCGCGTCGATGACGCGATGTCGAAGGGCTACATCTCGCCTGCCATGCGCGACTGGGCCGTTGCCCGTCTCGCGCCCGTAACCCGGCGAGCTTCGATGCGTTCATCGCATCGGCCACGCCCGCCTATGCCCACCTCTCCGAGACGCGCGACTGGACCCTGCCGGAGCGTCGGGAGCATGCGGCTGCCAACGCAGAGGAACGCGCGGTCTGCGACCAGCTCGGCCTCTCGCCTGCCGACCTGCGCTGATCACCGGAACCTTGCCGGGTTCGGGGTTGTTCCCGGCAAGCCGCCTGCGGAGGGGAGTGACCGGACGCGCACGGCCGAATATTGCCTTGTCCCGGCCGGACCGCGCACCGCCCCTCCGCAGGCACAATGGAGGCCCGCATGACGACTGACACGCCCGGACTGATCGCCGCCGCGCTGGCCGAACTGAAGGCCGCCACAAGCGCCCAGGCACGGGCCATAAGCCGCCTTGAAACCGCCCTTGAACAGGCCGTTCAACAGGGGCTTCAGTCGCTTCCCGCCACCGATGCCCCGCCCTGCGAACACCGCCGTGCCCACCGTCCGGGCGTCGCCCGCCGGATCGACAGCGACCCCGAATTGCAGACCTTCATTCGCGCCCGCATCGAACGGATGACCTTCGCCCAGGTCGCGGAAGACGTCGCCGCCCACTTCCCGCCCGAACGCAGGGTCCGTCGTTCCGCGATCCATGCATGGTGGAAGCGCGAAAACAGAGCACTCGGGCGGTTTGGATCGTGATATCGGGATAACCACGGACCATCCCGGATAGCCCGTGGACTACCGGTCCCTTCCGTGTTCAAACCCTAAGAAACCGGGTATCAAACCGTATGAAAC
>NZ_JBARVQ010000624.1:0-3115 GCF_049646345.1 Albidovulum sp.
TTGTGGAAACCGGGAAATCGACGAGGCCCCAAGCCCTATCAGCGCTTCTGCTGTATCGTCGGTGTAACCCTGAAAATTGCGCCGCAGCCTTCCGGACCTTGCAGCCCGGGCAAGCCCATCTGTCGGCAGCGCGAAATGATCGATCCCGATCTCGTCATAGCCATCCGTCACGAAAAGCTCTCGCGCGGCTTCAAAAAGCTTCAGCCGCTCTTCGGGCCGGGGCAGCGCATCGGACGGGATCATGACCTGCCGCCGCGCCATCCAGGGAACATGCGCATAGCCGTAAAGTGCGACGCGATCGGGGTTCAGCGACAGCAGTTTCTGCACTGATGCGGCAATCCGTGTGGCACTCTGGTCCGGCAGGCCGAATAGAATGTCCGCGTTCAGCGACGCTACGCCCCGTTCCCGGATCATATCCGCAGCCTTCCGGGTAATCTCAAAACTCTGGTCGCGGCCGATGAGTTTCTGGATCGCCGGGTCAAAGTCCTGGACACCGATCGAGGCGCGGTTCATCCCCGCCGCAGCCAGCGCATCCAGCCGCGCGCTGTCAATCTCGTTCGGGTCTATCTCGACCGAGAATTCCCCCCCCTCGCCCATCGGAACCGCCTCAAAGATCGCATCCGCAAGCTCGCGCATGACCGGCGCCGGCATCAGCGTCGGGGTGCCGCCCCCCCAGTGCAGCCGCGACAGCGTGACACCGCCGGGCAGACGGGCCTTCAGAAGCTTCAGCTCCGCCTTCAGTGTTTCCACATAGGCCCGCACCGGCTCAACCGACGTGGTCCCTTGGGTACGGCAGGCGCAGAACCAGCACAGCCGCCGACAGAACGGCACATGGATGTAAAGCGAGATGCGCGCGCCGTGCGGAATCGCCTCCACCCACGCCCCGAAATCACTCGGACCAATATGCGAATTGAAGTGCGGCGCTGTCGGATAGCTCGTATAACGCGGGACACGCGCGTCAAATAGTCCAAGCCGTGAGAGTTGCGATTCCGTTGTCATGCACCTAGCTTTAGCCGGTGCGGGTTCCCCAACCATTGACCCAGATCAAAAAGCAGATGTCCATTCAAGATCCTTCCCTCACGGCCCCGCAATGCGGCGACTGCCCGATCCGGCACCGGGCCGTCTGCGCACGCTGCGAGACGGATGAACTCGCGTCGCTTGACGCGATCAAGTACTACCGCAGCTTCGAAGCGGGCCAGACGCTGATCTGGTCGGGCGACCGGATGGATTTCGTGGCTTCCGTCGTGACCGGCGTCGCGACGCTCAGCCAGGTGATGGAGGACGGGCGCACCCAGACGGTCGGGCTGCTCTTTCCCTCCGATTTCGTCGGCAGGCCGGGCCGCGATGCCGCCCCCTATAATGTGGTTGCCGAAACCGACCTCTTGATGTGCTGCTTTCGCAAGAAACCGTTCGAGCAGTTGATGGCCCGCACGCCGCATATCGCCCAGCGTCTGCTGGAAATGACGCTGGATGAACTGGATGTCGCCCGCGAATGGATGCTGCTTCTGGGCCGCAAGACCGCGCGCGAGAAGATCGCGAGCCTCATCGCCATCGTCGCCCGCCGCGATGCGGCGCTGCATATGAAATCGGCTCAGGGTAAGATGGTCGTCGATCTGCCGCTGACGCGCGAGGCGATGGCGGACTATCTCGGGCTTACGCTCGAAACCGTCAGCCGTCAGATTTCGGCACTCAAACGCGACAGTCTGATCCAGCTTGAGGGCAAGCGCCATGTCACGATCCCGGATTATGATCGTCTGCTTGAGGAAGCAGGGGACGATTCGGATGGCGGTCTTCCCGGCTAAGCCCCGCACCTGCCCCCTCTGACGGTTTACGCCACCGCCGCACCGGCCTAACGTGGCGGCCGACACGAATCCTGCCGAGGCCAAATGACCGAAGAAACCGGGACCCGCTATCAGGTCCTCGCCCGTAAATACCGCCCCGAAACCTTCGCCGACCTTGTCGGGCAGGAGGCGATGGTGCGTACGCTGAAGAATGCCTTTGCCGCCGACCGGATCGCCCAGGCCTTCATCATGACGGGCATTCGGGGGACGGGGAAAACCACGACCGCGCGGATCATCGCCAAGGGCATGAACTGCGTCGGCCCGGATGGTCAGGGCGGGCCCACCACCGATCCTTGTGGCAAATGCGAACATTGCGTGGCGATCATGGAAGGCCGCCATGTCGACGTGATGGAGATGGACGCCGCCAGCCGCACCGGTGTCGGCGATATCCGCGAGATCATCGAAAGCGTCCACTACCGGGCGGCCAGTGCGCGCTACAAGATCTACATCATAGATGAGGTTCACATGCTGTCGACAAGCGCGTTCAACGCGCTTTTGAAGACGCTGGAGGAACCCCCCGCCCATGTGAAGTTCATCTTCGCCACGACCGAGATCCGCAAGGTGCCGGTCACGGTCCTCTCGCGCTGCCAGCGTTTCGACCTGCGCCGGATCGAACCCGAAGTGATGATCGCGCTTCTGAAAAAGATCGCGACGGCGGAAAAGGCCGAGATCACCGACGACGCGCTGGCGCTGATCACCCGCGCGGCCGAAGGTTCCGCCCGCGACGCGACCTCGCTGCTCGATCAGGCGATCAGCCATGGTGCGGGCGAAACCACCGCCGATCAGGTCCGCGCCATGCTGGGGCTGGCCGACCGGGGCCGAGTGCTCGATCTGTTCGATCTGATCCTGAAGGGCGATGCGGCGGGGGCCTTGAACGAGATCGGCGGGCAGTACAGCGACGGGGCCGACCCAATGGCGGTTCTGCGCGATCTGGCCGAGATCACCCACTGGGTCAGCGTCATCAAGATCACGCCCGAGGCCGCCGACGATCCAACCGTGCCGCCCGAAGAACGCGCGCGTGGCTTGCAGATGGCGGGCGATCTGCCGATGCGGGTGCTGACGCGGATGTGGCAGATGCTGCTGAAGGCGCTGGAAGAGGTCGCGGCTGCCCCGAACGCGATGATGGCGGCCGAAATGGCCGTGATCCGCATGACCCATGTGGCCGATCTGCCGGACCCAGAGCAACTGATGCGGCGCATGGTCGAGGGGCCCGGCCCCTCCGCCCCCCAGCCTTCCGGTCGTGGTCCCACCCCCGGCGGCAGCGCGACCCATGC
>NZ_JBARVQ010000625.1:0-2040 GCF_049646345.1 Albidovulum sp.
GCAGTTTGGAAAACAGCAGCCACCAGCGCGGCAGCGGTGAGGTCAGAAGAAGCCGCATGGAGCCCATTTCCTGATCGTAGACCAGTGAAAGTGAAGACTGCATGCCGTTGAAAAGCTGGATCATGCCGATAAGGCCGGGAAGGATATAGACCTCATAGGTGATATAGGTCTGATAGGGCGGGATGATCGACAGGCCCAAAGCCGCCCGGAACCCGGCCGCGAAGACGATCAGCCAGACCAGCGGACGCACGAGTGCTGCAAGAAATCGGCCGCGCTGGCTGACAAAGCGCAGGGCCTCGCGCTGGACAATGGCGCGAAGCGCGATGAGCCAGGTCATGCCGCCGCCCCTTCCCCAGTCATGGCAAGGAACGCATCCGACAGCGTGCCGCCGCCCGCAATCTCATCCGCCGTTGCTGACCGCAGCACCTGCCCGCGATGTAGGACGATGACCGGATCGTCCGGCGCGATCTCATCGACCAGATGGGTGGCCCAGAGGACGGCCATGCCGCCCGACGCAAGGTCGTGGACATGGGCGGTAATCGCCGCCCGCGCCGCCGCATCCAGCCCGACCGTCGGTTCATCGAGCAGCAAGACCTCCGGCCCATGGATCAGCGCCCGCGCGATCTCCATCCGCCGCCGGTGGCCGCCATTCAGGGCGCGCACCTTTTCACCCGCCCGTTCGCGCATTCCAAGCTGATCGAGCGAGGCGTCAATCGCGGCCTCTGCCGCCCGTCCGGCAAGCCCGTGCAGCCCGGCGAAATACCGCAGCGACCGGCGCACGGTCAGGTCCATATCAAGCGTCGGCTGCTGGAACACCACCCCCATCCGCGCAAGCGCCTTGCGCGGCGCGCGGGCTAGGTCATGCCCGGCGATGGTGATCCGCCCTTCCGGCGCGACCAGAAGGCGGGTCAGGAGCGAGAAGAGCGTCGATTTCCCCGCCCCGTTCGGGCCAAGAAGTGCTGTAAACGCACCCGGACGCGCCGAAAGGCTCACCCCCTTCAGCGCCTGTTTCGCGCCGTAGCTGTAGCTCAGCCCTTCAACATTCAGCCCTGCCATCACGCCGCCTCCTCTCCGGTGATCGTCGCAGGCCGCCCGGACAGCCGCAAGATGCGTGTGCCGAGTATGCGTGCCTCGGCCTCGGAATGGGTGACGAACACCGTGGGTATCCGCGTTTCGGCGATCAGCCGCGCGGTCAGGGCCAGCATCTCTGCCCCCATATCCGCATCAAGCGAGGCGAAGGGTTCGTCGAGGATCAGCGCCTGAGGCTTGCCCGCAATCGCGCGGGACAGCGCCACGCGCCGCTGCTGGCCTAGCGAAAGCTGTGCTGGAAACGCCGCGCCCTTGTCGGCGATCCCGACCCGCGCCAGTGCCGCGTGTGTCCCGTCGCCCCCAAGGTCGGGATGGGTCAGGGTCAGGTTCTCGGCCACCGTCCGCCATGGCAGCAAAAGCGGCTCCTGAAACACCATGCCCAGCCGGTCGGGTCGGCGGACAGAGCCCTGAAAATCCGTGTCGATCCCGGCAACGATCCTCAGAAGCGTCGACTTGCCGATGCCCGAGGGACCAAGCAACGCCACGACCTCGCCCGCGCCGACGGCAAAGCCTATGTCCCGCAGGACCTCCGCCTGACCGAAGCGTTTCGACACGATATCGACCTCGATCACACGGCCCTCCAGCGCCGGATGCGGGTTTCGAGCGGCTGGATCATCAGCCACTCGACGACCAGCATGACCGCGATGAAGGACAAAGAATAGACCAGCACCATGCCGACATCGAAAAGCTGAAAGTAAAGGTGGATCTGAAAGCCCACCCCGTTCGACCGGCCGAGGAATTCGACCACCAGCACGATCTTCCAGATGACCGCGATGCCGGACCGGGCGGCGGCGGTGATATAGGGGGCAAGCTGCGGCAGGATCACATGGCGGAAGCGGCGGCCGGGGGCCATGCGAAAGACCCGCGCCATCGCCTCATATCCCGGGTCAAGCGCGCGCGCACCTTCGCGGGTGATGGTGGCGACATTGGGGATCTTGTTCAGCGTCACGG
>NZ_JBARVQ010000626.1:0-9326 GCF_049646345.1 Albidovulum sp.
GAACGAGAAGATCAATTACAAAGTGCGCGAGCATTCCGTCGGTAAAGTCCCTGTGATCATGGCCATCGGCATGAAGGAGGTTGAGACCCGGACTGTTTCAGTCCGGCGGCTCGGCGAAAACCGGACCGAGGCGATGGACCTTGCCGCGGCCCTTGATGCCTTCACCGCTGAGGCAACGCCTCCGGGTCTGAAAAGTAAGTAAAAACAAGTTCTTGCGGGCGTCCCTCCGGGGGCGCCCGTTTGATTTTCGGCGGTTTTTTGCCACCTGAAAGTGTTTCAAAACTTCACGCGGTTGTGGCCCCACAGCTTCGTGAATGGCCAAGCCCGACGGCCAGCGGCTAGGGTCCAACCTGTCGCAAGAACGACGAACTGAACATTAACAAGGGAAGTACCCATGTCTCATTCGATGAAGACCCTCGCCGTTGCTGGCTCGCTCGCTGCTGCTCTCACCGCGCATTTCGTGACCCCGGCTGCTGCCGCGGACGACAAGGAAAAGTGCTTCGGCGTTTCGCTCGCCGGTCAGAACGACTGCGCCGCGGGCCCGGGCACGACCTGCGCCGGCACCTCGAAAGTGGACTATCAGGGCAACGCCTGGACGCTGGTCCCGGCTGGCACCTGCGCCACGATGGAACTGCCGGACGGCCGCATGGGCTCGCTCGAAGCGCTTGACCGCGACCTGCCGCAGGGCTGAGACTGATTGGGCATCTCCGGGCGCTTTGCCCGGGGATGCCCGCCACGATCCTAGACTGACGCCGACCTGAGGGGGCACCATGCTCGACCAATCCGCCAAGCGTGATCTGCCACCCCGGCCCGGCATCGGCTACAAGCCCCAGCATTTCGCCGATATCCTGAAGGATGCCGGACCTGTCAAATGGCTGGAGGTTCACGCCGAGAACTATATGGGCGATGGTGGCCGCCCGCTGGCACAGCTTCGCCATCTTGCCGAACGTTTCCCGATCTCGGTCCACGGTGTCGGCCTTTCCATCGGTGGAGAGGGCCCCCTGAACCGCGATCATCTCGCCCGTCTGAAGCATCTTTGCGACTGGCTCGATCCGGTGAGTTTTTCCGAACATCTCGCATGGTCCACCCATGACGCTGAATTCCTGAACGACCTTCTGCCGTTGCCCTATACGCCCGAAACTCTGGCCCGTGTCGCGGATCATATCGACGAGGTGCAAACCCATGTCGGCCGCCGCATGCTGTTGGAAAATCCATCCGTCTATCTCGACTTCGCCGAGACCAATATGGGCGAGATCGAGTTTCTGACCGAGATCGCCAAGCGCACCGGCTGCGGCCTGCTGCTGGACGTCAACAATGTCTTCGTCTCCTGCACCAACCGGCAGACAGACCCCTACGATTATATCGACCGCTTCCCGCATGATCTGGTGGGCGAGATTCACCTGGGTGGTCATGACGAGGATACCGACGACATGGGCGCGCCCCTGCTGATCGACGCGCATGGGTCCGAGGTTGTCGACCCGGTCTGGCAGCTCTACACCCATACGATCAAGCGGTCGGGCCCGAAGCCCACGCTCATCGAATGGGACAATGACGTGCCCGACTGGCCAGTGCTGGCCGAAGAGGCCGCCCGCGCCACCCGCATCCTCGACAAGGTCCTGGCATGAGCCAGACCGAGTTTCGCACAGCATTGCTGGACCCGGAACGTCCGGTCCCGGCAGGTCTGACCGACCCGCAGGGCCGTCCCGCCGGGCGTCGGTTCGATGTCTACCGCAACAATGTCACCGTGTCGCTGACCGAGGCTTTGCGCCAGGCCTTTCCGGTGATCCGCAAACTGGTTGGCGAAGAGTTCTTTACCGCCATGGCGCGCGAACATGTCCGCGCCCATCCGCCGACCTCGCCGCTGATGATGCATTACGGGCGCGACATGCCGGTATTTCTGGAAGCTTTCCCGCCGGTTCAGCATCTTGGCTACCTGCCCGACATTGCCCGGTTGGAACTGACCTTGCGCGAGAGCTATCACGCGGCCGATGCCACGCCGGTGGCGGCCGAGGCGCTTCAGGCACTTCCCCCCGATGCGCTGCTCGCGTCACGGCTGAGCCTTGCGCCGTCATTGCGGCTTCTTCGCTCTCGCTGGCCGGTCCATGCGATCTGGTCGGCGAATATGCGCGGCACCGAGGCGCCCAAAGAGGCCACCGCCGAAGATGTCCTGATCGCGCGCCCCGAGTTTGACCCCGAACCCCATCGCCTGCCCGACGGCGCCGCCCCTTTCGTTACGGCGCTCATGCGTGGCGCGATTGTGGCCGAAGCGCTGGACGCGGGTGCCGAATTCGACCTGACCGCGACGCTTGGCCTTCTGCTGGCCACGTGCGCCATCACCGCCATCAATTCCGGAGACCAGACGTGATCGCACTCTATGACCGCTTCGCCAATGGCCTGTCGCGCCTCGCCCCAGCCGCCCTGCCGACACTCGCGCGGCTGACCTTTGCCGCGGTACTGCTGATCTATTTCTGGAACTCCGCCCGTACCAAGTTCGGCGATGGTTTTGCCGGGCTCTTCACACCTTCGGACGGCGCCTATTATCAGATTTTCCCCAAGGTGATCGAGGCTGCGGGCTACGACTTTTCACAGCTCACCGCGTTCCACTGGGCTGTGGTCATGGCCGGAACATGGGCCGAGGTTCTTTTGCCTCTGCTCATCATCGTCGGACTATTCACCCGGTTTGCGGCACTCGGCATGATCGGTTTCGTCATTGTGCAAAGCCTGACGGACGTCCTTGGCCATGGCGTTGGTGGCGATGATCTTGGCCGCTGGTTCGACGTGGCCTCCGGATCCTTGATCCTTGATCAGCGGGCGCTCTGGGTCACGCTTCTTCTGACGCTGGTCCTGATGGGGGCTGGTCCGTTGTCGCTTGACCGTTTTCTCGCCTGCAAGCGGGCCTGAAACCCTTCCTCGTCAACAATCTTGATTTTTTAAAGGAATCGCTCATCATTCGGCGTGCGTGACCGCAGACTTTCCTACCGCCTCCCTCGCAATGGGGCAGCCGGAAGACCTGAAAGACCTGGCTGCACGACCCCGGCACTGATGCCCGGGGGAACTACGACGGAGGAGGAACGGATGGCCACTGGCACCGTGAAATGGTTCAACACCCCCAAGGGCTTCGGCTTCATCGCGCCGGATGATGGCGGCAAGGATGTGTTCGTGCACATTTCCGCCGTCGAACGTGCCGGTCTGAAGACGCTCGCCGACAATCAGAAAGTGTCTTACGAGATGCAGTCGGGCCGCGATGGCCGGTCTTCGGCGGGTGATCTCAAACTGCTCTGAACCAGCAGGCTAAAAGCTCTCGAGGTCCGCGCCCGGCGCGGGCCTTTTTCATGCCAGATAGACTGCCTGCACGTCCTTGCCCCAGCCAAGCGTCAGGCGGCCGTCGCGGTCGATCACCGGTCGCTTCATCAGCGTCGGATGGGCGGCCAGAAGCGCATCGGGCGGGCCTGCGCGTTCGGCTTCGGCAAGCCCGCGCCAGGTGGTCGAGGCGCGGTTGATCAGGCGCTCGCCGAAGGTCGCATGGAACCGGGCAATCTCCGCCACATCAAGCGGCGCGGCCCTGATATCGCGGAATTGCACCGTATGCCCGGCCTCCTGGAGCGCCTTCAGGGCCTTCCGGCAGGTGTCGCAGCTTTTGATTCCGTACAGGACCATCTGCCCCTCCTTTGTGTCGCCCCAAAGGATAGACACCGGATCGCCGATGGGCACAAGGGATAGGCATATTTCCGCTGGTCAGACGGGTCGGACCCCAACATGTCGGCGGAAATCCGATCATGGTCGGCGCGTTTCGGTCGTTTCCTTTGTGGCAACACTATGGCCTATTGCGATTTTTATTATGGCGAATTAGCAACAATACGTTAGGTGTTACCAGTAAATCACAGCACATCGGACGCATTGAATCGTTCCGGCGGGTCTGCCCTCACAGGTCCGGCGGAAGGGGGGCATATGACTGTATCAAACGACCTGATCGAGCGCCTGTCGACCGAGACAGGACTTAGGATGATCGACCGCGCGCGGCTTGGGCGGCGCCGGGCATTGGCCCATATCTCACGGGTCTGCGTGACCGTCACCATCGACGGCAAGACCACGCACGAGGAGCTTTTCGACGAAACGCCGACACTGGGCGATATCGTCGACAGGGTGGGGCCGGAGGCATTCATCGTCTCAATCTCGATGAAGCGCAAATCGCTGCGCGAACGGATCCGTCTGGCGCTGCTCGCGGCCTGAAACGGCGGCAGGGATTGCGAGATGATCGCATCTGGTCCCTGCGGTCAAACACCGTGATCTGGCGGACGCCCAACCGCGCGGGATTTATCCGTACACCAGAGTGCGCTCTCGCTGTCGTAGCGGCACAATCAATCATCTGCGGGCGCCACTAGACCTAGGTAGCGGGTGCGCGTAAGGCTCGGGGATGACGGAAGGGCCGACATACAGCACACATATGCGTGCACTTCTTGCGCTGGGATTGCCTTTGGTCGGGTCGAACCTTGCGCAAATGGTGCTGCATGTCACCGATACGGTGATGCTCGGCTGGTACGGGGTCGAGGCTTTGGCCTCGGTTGTTCTCGGTGCCTCGGCATTCTTCATCCTCTTCATTCTCGGGGCGGGCTATTCCATCGCGATGATGGGCATGGTGGCCTCGTCGCTTGGCAAGGGGGATGAGGTTCAGGTCCGCCGCGATGTGCGGATGACGATGTGGCATTCGACCCTGTTCGGTGTCGCGATGCTGCCGGTGATGTGGTGGTCCGGTGCGATCCTGATTGCGCTGGGACAGAAGCCCGAGCTGGCAACCCTGGCGCAGGACTACCTCAGAATCGCCGGGTTCGGCCTGATCCCGGCTTTGATCGTCAACACGCTGCGTGGCTATCTTTCAGCGCTGGAGCGCACCGGGGTGGTGCTCTGGGCGACGCTGGCCGGGGCATGTGTCAACGTTGCGTTGAACTGGATGCTTATCTTCGGCAATTGGGGTGCGCCGGAACTGGGGGTGCGCGGCGCTGCGGTGGCGACATTGGTGACGCAAGGGGTCACCGCGCTTTTGTTGGCGCTCTATGCAGCGCGGCAGCCCGAGCTCAGGCGCTTTCACCTTTTCCAGCGCTTCTGGCGGCCGGACTGGCCGGGATTTGCCCGGGTCTGGCGGCTCGGCTGGCCGGTCGGGTTGACCGGGCTCGCTGAGGGAGGGCTGTTCAATGCCTCGACGCTGATGATGGGTTGGATCGGCACGGTCGAACTTGCCGCCCACGGTATCGCGATTGAGGTCACGGCCCTTGCGTTCATGGTCCATCTGGGGCTGTCGAATGCCGCGACCGTGCGGGCTGGCCATGCCGAGGGGCGCGGCGACTTTGCTGGCCTGCGCGACGGGGCGGTGGCGGCCATCGCGATGTCGCTGGTCTTCGGGCTTCTGGTGGTTGCGGTCTTTCTGATCCTGCCCGGCCCGATCATGGGCCTATTTCTTGACGAAGCGAATCCCGGGGCCGAGAGGATCATTGCCTTCGGTTCGGTGCTTCTGGCCTTGGCCGCGCTCTTTCAGATGTTCGATGCGGCACAGGTCATGGCCCTGGGGCTTCTGCGCGGGGTGCAGGATACGGCCGGTCCGCTCTGGATCACGGTGATCAGCTATTGGGTGATCGGTATCCCGACAAGCTATCTGCTGGCGTTCCCGGCAGGGCTTGGCGGCGCCGGGCTCTGGCTTGGTCTGACCATTGGTCTGGCCGTTGCCTCCGTCCTGCTGTTGGGGCGTTTCTGGGCGCGCTGGGGGCGCATCAGACCTGCCTGATCGATAAAGTGTATCGAGCAAGCTATAGGGCGGCGAATCCGAGGCCCCCGCATCTGCGGGGGGCGAGATATCTCTTGGCGCCCGGAACGGGTGCCTCAATCTGGAAACGGCCGGTTCAGGACTTGCCGGGCGTTGCAGCATCGCCGGAATTCAGAAGCCGCTCGGATTTCTTGCGCACCAGAACCGCGCGCAGATCGTGCATCGCCAGCAACAGCGCGTCGGTGACATCGTCCAGTTGCGCATCCGTGGCCTTCGACTGTGCCCATTGCGTGGTCAGGTTCAGATGATCGACGGCCCGGTGGATATCGTCGATATCGCGCCGGGCGAGCAGGTCGCGCCGCGCCGCCAGCCAGTCGCGGATCGTTTCCATATCCTCGGCCGATAGGCTGTAGTCGCCCTGCGGCTTGATCTCGCCATTCTTCACATTGACGACGGCGATCTGATCCATCTCGATCCGTCGCTGGCGGTTCTCGGTATCCACCCGAAAAACCGCAGCACCGTTTTCGCGGATACGGAAATAGTAGTCCGGCAGATCGCCCGCCATGCCTTTCCCCCTAGTTCAGCCCCGCACAGAAGGACTGGATGCGGCGGCAGGCCTCTTCCAGCGCCGCGTCCGAGGTAGCGTAGCTGACGCGGAAGTTCGGCGAAACCCCGAAGGCCGCGCCAAAGACCACGGCGACGCCAGTCTCTTCCAGCAATGCGGTCGCGAAGGCCTCGTCATCGGTGATCACAGCGCCCCCGGCCGAGGTTTTGCCGATGCAGCCCGAGATGTCGGGATAGACATAGAACGCGCCTTCGGGGCGCGGGCATTTCACGCCCTTGGTCTGGTTCAGCATAGAAACGACCAGATCGCGGCGGGTCTGAAATGTCTCGCGGTTGTCTTTCAGATAGTCCTGCGGCCCGTTCAGTGCTTCGACCGCGGCATATTGCGCGACCGATGAGGGGTTGGAGGTCGATTGCGACTGGATCGTCCGCATCGCCTTGATCAGTTCCACCGGGCCCGCCGCATAACCGATGCGCCAGCCGGTCATCGCGTAGGCCTTCGACACTCCGTTGCAGGTGAGCGTCCGGGCGTAAAGGCCGGGTTCGACCTGGGCCGGGCTCACGAATTCGAAATCGTCGAAGACAAGGTGTTCGTACATGTCATCCGACATCACCCAGACATGGGGATGGCGCATCAGCACATCGGTCAGCCCCTTCAGCTCGGCGCGGCTATAGCCTGCCCCGGTTGGGTTCGAGGGCGAGTTGAAGATGAACCACTTGGTTTTCGGCGTGATCGCGGCCTCAAGTTGTGCTGGCGTCAGTTTGAATTCACTCTCGATCCCGCATTCGACGGCAACCGGCGTGCCGCCTGCAAGCAGGACCATATCGGGATAGCTGACCCAGTAGGGGGCGGGAATGATCACTTCGTCGCCGGGGTTCAGCGTCGCCATCAGCGCATTGTAAAGCGTCTGCTTGCCGCCGGTGCCGACACTGATCTGCGCAGGCGTGTAGGTCAGGCCGTTTTCCCGCGCGAATTTGGCGCAGATCGCCGCCTTCAGTTCCGGAATGCCGTCAACGGCGGTATATTTGGTCTTGCCGTCGTCAATCGCGCGTTTGGCGGCTTCCTTGATGTTGTCGGGCGTGTCGAAATCCGGCTCACCCGCGCCAAGGCCGATCACATCGCGCCCGGCGGCCTTCAGTTCCTGCGCTTTCGTGGTCACCGCGATCGTGGGGGACGGTTTGACGCGGGCCAGTGTGTCGGAAATGAAGGGCATCTGTCGGAACTCCGGTTTGTAATCGCCGGGCCCATGTCTTAGATTGCCGCTCCATCCCCCGCAAGCGACTTCAAGAAGGAATTATTATGACCACCGATACGCTCGAACAGACTGCGGAAACCGCCGAAAACTGGTACAGCAACGATGCTGCGACCTTCGGCGACCGGCTGGCTGCCGCGCGCGAGGCGGCGGGTCTCAGTCAGGCCGAACTCGCCCAGCGGCTGGGCGTGAAAACCCGGGTCGTCGAACATTGGGAAGCCGACGCGAAAGAGCCGCGCGCCAACCGGCTGCAGATGCTGGCGGGCATGCTCGGCGTGTCGCTGATGTGGCTTCTGACGGGCGAGGGCGACGGCGTCGAGATGACCGAAGAGGGCGACGACAGCGCTGAAATTAAGGGCGTTCTGGCCGAGATACGCGAAGTGCGCGCGGCGATGACGGTGATGACCGGACGCCTTGGGCGGCTGGAAAAGAAGCTCCGTCAGGGGCTGGACCAGAGCGCCGCATGAGCGAGACCGCCGAAGCCCGGCTGAAACGCGTCGCCATGCGGTCATGGCGGCGCGGCACAAAAGAGATGGACCTGATCCTCGGCCCCTATGCCGATGCGCATCTGGCCAATCTGCCTGCCGATCGTCTGGCGCTTTATGATGCGCTGCTTGGCGAGAACGATCAGGATCTCTACCCATGGATGACTGGGGCGGCACCCGCGCCGGAGCGATTCGCGTCGCTTATTGCGGAAATTGCGGACTTCGCGTGGGAGCGTCACCGGGCCCGGTCCTGATTTTTGTCGCTTTTAACCGAAATTTTTCTCTTTCCGCAGAGGTTGTCACCAGCAGCAAGAAACGGCGGAGAAAAACATGACGGTTCACGCTCAGGTTGATGGCGCGCGTCAGAAGGGGCTTCTGGGTTCCTATATCGAAACACTCGGGCTGGTGGAGCGATTGCACCGGCTGCTTCTGGATGTGATCAAGGACGAATTCGAACGGCTTGGCCAGATTGAAATCAACGCGGTGCAGGCGTTGCTTCTTTTCAACATCGGCGAGCATGAGGTGACGGCGGGCGAGCTGAAGTCGCGCGGCTACTATCAGGGCTCGAATGTCAGCTACAATCTGAAGAAGCTGGTTGAGGCGGGCTATATGCATCACGAACGCTGCGAAGCGGATCGCCGGTCTGTGCGGGTGCGGCTGACCGAAAAGGGCAGGGGGGTGCATGATGCTGTATCTGCCCTCTTCGCACGTCATGCCGAGGTGATGGAGGCGCGCGGCGTCATCGGCTTCAGCACGGTGGAAGACATGAACGCCATGCTGAAACGGATGGAACGGTTCTGGACCGATCAGATCCGCTACATCTACTGAGCATTACGTGCCAAGCCGGGCCAACCGGGCCAGAACCTCGGGCGTCAGCCGGAACTGCGCCTTCAGCGGATAGTCGAACAGCGCATCCTCCACCCGCGCGCCTGCGCCGATATTATGGGCGACCATCGGCGCGCCGCTGGGTCCAACCCGGTCGGAGACGATCATGATATGCGGCAGGTTTCCCGGCAGGCGCGAGGTGACGATGTCGCCCGGTTCGAACCGGGCGGGATCCGATGTCAGATCAACCTGCGCGCCCATGCGGCCCAGCAGCGTTTCCAGATTGGGCACCCGGCGGTGGTCGATATTGGCGTCGGGGCGGGAAAGTCCCCAAAGGGCGGGATAGGCGGTGAAATTCGTCTTCATGTCGCGGTTGACCGCCAGTTGCAGGTCGATCCCGAACGCCGTGCGCAGGGCGCGGATCACCACATCGGTACAGACCCC
>NZ_JBARVQ010000627.1:0-2071 GCF_049646345.1 Albidovulum sp.
CTTGAGGTTAAACTCATCGCCGATACTGCCGTAGTTTGCCTTTTTGACGCTCAGAACCCGCGCATTGGTGTCAGGCTCAAAGCCGTTGTCGGCGATCCGCGACATATAGAGCCGCGACCGAACCGAGTTATTCCAAGACGTGCTGCCCGAAGTACCAGAACCGCTTGCCAGCCCCGTGAGCGACGGATGCCCGAGAAGCATCACGGCGCATTCGCGCTTGATAGCCAGCCCGCGAAGAATACCGATAAACTGCCGGACCTTGGCGCGGTCGTTTTCGTTGGCGGGGTAAACATCCGCGAGCGTGTCGATCACAACAAAGACGGGCTTTTCCTCAGCCGCCCGCGCATCCAGTTCCTTGAACAATTCGGACTGCATGAGCGTCAGCCCGGTATCGACCGCAAGAAGCGCATCCTCGCCAGCGAGCGAGCGCAGCGTGAGGCCGGAAACTGCTTCATAATCCCGGTCCTCAGAAGTCAGAATGCAATCCAGACGGCGGTGCAACTCGTCGTCGTCATCCTCGGCAGAGAGGAACAATACGCGGCCCTGCTCCACCGGCTTGCCAATCCAGCCGGTGCCAGCCGTAACGGCAACAGCCAGTTGCAGAGCCAGGAGGCTCTTTCCGGTGCCACCGTCGCCGGAAAACAGCGTGACCGTCTTTTGTGGCACCAACCCGTGCACCAGCCATTGCCGGGGCGGCACGGCCTTACCTTTGAGGGACGCCGCCGAGTAGAAAGCAGACGTGCGCAGCGGTTCAGCCGGTGCGTCTTGTGTGTAGGCTTCCAGCGGCGGCATCGGCGGCATATTTTCGAGGGTGCGAAGCTGTTTCATGGGTCGCTCCAGACTGCCAGATCAAGGCTCATCTCGCGGGCCAGACGTGCCCCGCAAATGATAGCCTCGCGCTTGGTGCGGTGAGTGGAATGAAGCTGGCCGCTGTCGCCGTGCTTGTTAAAGCTATGGCACCACCAGCCTTCGGCCCCGGCGTACATCACTAAGACTTCGCCGCGAATTTCAGTGTCGGCCTTCATACCGCACCCCCGATCATGCCAGACTTGCGGGCGAATTTCAGGCGGTCAGCATCATCGAAGCTATCCCAAAGAGCCGCGAACAAGCGCTTGCGCGTGTTCTTGCCAAGAGCCGTTTCGCCAAGGCGACGCATCCCGGCGAACACATGGGCTTCGACCTCGTGAACCGGGGCGCAATCGGCCCAAAACTCTGCCTCGGCGCGAATGTCGTCGAACAAGGCCAGCACCGGCCCTTCGGTGCGACGGCTGTCCAGATAGGCGAAGCAGATTTGCGCTCCGGTCTCATGGCTGACCCTGCCAAGGCAGAACGCCAAAGCAGTTGCCCATTCGACTTCAAGGCGGTAGGATACGGTCTTGAAGTTAGCCGCTTCGAATTCTGCCCCGGATGCGATTGCCGTCGCGCCGGGGTTTTCGTTTTGCTGCTCGATCATCTTAGGCCGCCTGACCGGTCTGGGCTTCGAGCCAGTCAATTACGTCACTTTCACGCCAGTAGCGGCGCGATTGAATTTTGATTGGTTTTGGGAAGTTGAGCGACGGATCATTCAGCCAGCGCCAGAGCGTCATATCTGAAACGCCACCTAGAGCATTACGAACAGTCGTTGCTTTGATCAACTTGGAAGTCATTTTACCACCTCGTTAGAAAACGTTGTGGCTTTCGAATATTCCTACTGAACGGGTAATTCGCTTCTGGCTTACCCGTGTTTCTTCGGGTTGATCAGTGATTTTTTGACCGTCTCGGAACTCACCTCGAACCGTTCAGCAATGGCTATTCTCATTGCCGCCCATGTCATGCTCGGCTTTCGGCTGTGCAAATCCTCTGCATATGCTTGCGCCTCGGCACCATGAAGCGTCTTGAAACTCGTGTCGGTGCGCATGGCGTGTCCGTCTCTCCCGCCAATGACCTGTTTGCGGCCACTGATCGCCAAAGTTTCACGCTTCTTACTTGTTTGTGGATCAACGCCCGCGCGCCACCACATGCGTTCTTGAAGTCTGCCCATTTCTTCGGTTGCCGCGAGCATCCGTGAGAGGTTGTTCGGAGTCACATCGCC
>NZ_JBARVQ010000628.1:0-1549 GCF_049646345.1 Albidovulum sp.
GGCAGCGTCTTGGTGAAGCTTGCCGCCATTTCTTATTGATGTCTGCCACGCCCCATAATGGCCATGAGCAGGATTTTCAATTGTTCATGGCGCTGCTGGATGGTGACCGGTTCGAAGGCCGTTTCCGCGATGGCGTGCATTATGCAGACACTGCGGACATGATGCGCCGCCTGACCAAAGAAGAACTGTTGCGGTTCGACGGCCGCCCACTGTTCCCCGAGCGCCGCGCCTACACAGTGAAATACGAGCTCTCGCCGGAAGAGGCCGAGCTTTACACGGCGGTCACGGAATACGTTCGCAACGAAATGAACCGAGTTCAGCGTTTCGCTGCCGAAGATGGCAAGAAACGCAATAACGTTGGTTTTGCACTTCAGATCCTGCAACGCCGCCTCGCTTCGTCGCCTGCGGCAATTTATCAGTCTTTGAAGCGTCGTCGTGAACGGCTGGAAGCAGAACTTGCCGAAGCCCGCATATCGGTGCGCGGCAAACGTGTCGGTTTTGATGCTCCAGATGTGACAGAGGATCTGCTCCAGAACATCGAAGAGTTCGGCCAAGACGAGATTGACGATATCGAAGATCGTATTTCCACATCGGCCACTTCGGCGGAAACCGTTGATCAATTAGCGCTGGAAGTTGAAACGCTGCAGGGGCTGGAAAGGATGGCCCTAGTTGTCTTGGGTTCGGGCAATGACACAAAGTGGTCGCAACTCAACCGAATCCTTGACGACGAGTTGATGATGGATGCTGACGGAAATCGCCGGAAGCTGATCATCTTTACTGAGCCCAAGGATACGCTGTTTTATCTCCACGAACGTGTTCGATCGCGTTTGGGGCGCGCTGATGCGGTCGAGGTTATCCATGGTGGCGTCAGCCGCGAGGATCGCCGCAAGATTGTTGAACGCTTCATGCAGGACCGCGATATGCTGGTGTTGATCGCCAACGATGCTGCCGGTGAGGGTGTGAACCTTCAGCGAGGCCACCTGATGGTGAACTATGACCTGCCTTGGAACCCCAACAAGATTGAACAGCGGTTTGGGCGTATTCATAGAATTGGCCAGACAGAGGTGTGTCATCTTTGGAACCTAGTCGCTGCCGATACCCGTGAAGGAGAGGTCTATGGCCGACTACTGGAAAAGCTAGAGGCCGCGCGTGAAGCACTCGGTGGCCGGGTTTATGACGTTTTGGGGGAATTGTTCGAGGGCACCGCTCTCAAGGACCTCTTGTTCGAAGCTATCCAGTATGGCGAGCAACCTGACGTCAAAGCGCGCTTGTTCCAAGCCGTCGATGGTGCTGTTGATCAGCAGCATTTGCTGGATCTGTTGTCACGGCGCGCGCTCACCAATGAGACAATGCCCGCTGCCAAGGTGCAGGAAATCAGACTGGATATGGAGCGAGCCGAAGCCCAGCGCTTACAGCCACACCACATCCAGAGCTTTTTTATCGAAGCATTCAAGCGGCTGGGCGGCCAAATCAAACCACGTGAGGATGGCAGGTGGGAAGTCACTCATGTGCCAGTCAGCATCCGAGAGCGGGATCGCCAGATCGGCAC
>NZ_JBARVQ010000629.1:0-2758 GCF_049646345.1 Albidovulum sp.
GGCGGGTGTCGAGATTTCGCGTCTGGCCGAGGCGGGCAGGGCGGATATCCACTGGGCGCAGGATCTTTACGGCGTCTTGGAAGCGCGCGGACAGAACCCGGTTGTCCGGCCGCTGGCGGCGCTGAACACCGCCGCTGCGACCGATGGCGTGCTGATCCGGGTGACCGGGCAGGCGGCAAAACCGGTGCATCTGATCTATCGCCATAGCGCAGAGACCTCTGACGCGATGCTGCATCATTGCGTAAAGGTCGAGGCGGGGGCCGAGATCACGCTTCTGGAAACCGGCCCGGCCGCGGCGCGGTTCAACAAGGTGATGGAAGTGGATATCGCCAAGGGCGGCCGCTTCCACCATGTCCGCGCACAGGGCCGTGATCATGAACGCCGCGCGATCACCCATATCTTCACCCGCGTGGCCGAGGCGGCGAGCTTCAAGAGCTTTACCCTGACCGCGAACGGCCAGATGACCCGCAATGAATGCGTGATCGAGATTGTCGGCGACGATGCCGTGGCCCATGTCGCGGGCGCTGCCCTTGGCGATGGCAGCTATGGCAAGTTCCACCATGACGACACGATCTTTGTCACCCATGACGCGGAGCGTTGCGAAAGCCGGCAGGTCTTCAAGAAAGTACTGAAGAACGGCGCGACGGGCGTCTTCCAGGGCAAGATCCTGGTGAAACCCGGCGCGCAGAAAACCGACGGCTATCAGATCAGCCAGTCGCTCTTGCTGGATGAGGACAGCCAGTTCCTCGCCAAGCCGGAACTGGAGATCTATGCCGACGACGTGCAGTGCTCGCATGGCTCGACGACCGGTGCCATTGATGAGACGGCACTTTTCTACCTGCGTTCGCGCGGTGTGCCGCGCGAGGATGCGACGGCATTGCTGGTGCTTTCCTTCCTTGCCGATGCGATCGAAGAGATCGAGGATGAGGCACTGGCAGCCGAGATCGTCGAACGGCTGGAAGCCTGGCTGGCGCGCCGGAAAAAGTAATGGCCGTCACCGACGATATCCTGGCCACCTATCGCGGCCCCCGCGCTGTCATGCGCCGTCTGCTCAAGGGCGAGCGGCATGAGGCGCGGGCGCTCACCTATCTCGTGGTTGCCCTTATCGTCATCTACATCGCGCAATGGCCCGGTCTGAGCCGGGCGGCGCATTTCGAACCGGACGTGCCGCTGGTCCAGCGCATGGTGGCGTCGTTCCTGGCGGTTCTGGCGCTGATCCCGGCCTTTTACCTGCTCGCCGCCCTTGGCCATCTTGCCGCCCGCGTCTTCGGCGGGAAGGGCGATTTCTTTGCTGCGCGCATCGCGCTCTTCTGGGCGCTGCTGGCCGTGACGCCGCTTATGCTGTTGCAGGGCGTTGTCGTGGGCTTCATCGGGTCCGGGCTGCAGGCGACACTCGTTGGCGTGATCGTCTTCGCGGTCTTCCTGTGGTTCTGGGTCTCGGGGCTTCGGGCGGCTGAATTCGGGGGCAGGGAATGACCGGTCTGCCCGCCCTCATCGCCTATCTGGTGGTGGAGACCCTGCGCAATCCGCGCGAAGCGGCCGGGCGGCTTATCGCGCTTGATCCGCCGAATGAGGCGCGCTGGATCGGGCTGGTTCTGGTTTCGGTTCTGGCGCTGATCGTTACCCGGATCGGCCTGCCGCTGATCCCGTCCGAAGGACGACCCGCCTATATCGTGCTCTTGTCCGATCCTGTCCTCGGTGTGCCGATGCAGATCATGTCGCAACTCATGATCGCGGGGGCCGTCGCCGCCGTCGGTCGTGTCTTTGGCGGACGGGGATCGTTCGCCGATACTCTGCTTCTGGTCGTATGGCTCGAATTTCTGATGGTGCTGGCACAGGCCGCGCAGGTCATCGTGCTGCTGACCCTTCCGCCCCTCGGCCTTCTTGTCGGTTACGCCGCGCTGGGGCTGTTCCTTTGGTTACTGGTCCAGTTCACCGCTGCCGTGCATGACTTCACCCATCCCGGCAAGGTGGCGCTTGGCATGATAGTAAGCTTCGTTGCCATCGTGGTCATCCTGTCGCTGGTTCTGTTCATGCTTGGCATCACCCCGACGATCGAGAAAGGCTGACCCCATGTATGATGTTGAAAAGGTCAGGGCGGATTTTCCCATTCTCGCGCGGGAGGTGAACGGCAAGCCTCTGGTCTATCTCGACAATGGCGCTTCGGCGCAGAAGCCGCGTGTGGTGATCGATGCGATGACCCACGCCTATGAGATGGAATACGCCAATGTCCATCGCGGTCTGCACTACCTGTCGAACCTTGCCACCGACAAATATGAGGCTGTGCGCGGCATCGTTGCCCGCTTCCTGAACGCGCCCGATCCCGAAGAGATCGTCTTTACCACCGGCACGACCGAGGGGATCAACCTTGTGTCCTATTCATGGGCCGCGCCACGGATGCAGGCGGGGGATGAGATCGTGCTGAGCGTTCTGGAACATCACGCCAATATCGTGCCCTGGCATTTCCTGCGCGAACGGCAGGGTGTGGTGCTGAAATGGGTGGAGCCCGAGCCCGACGGCGCGCTCGATCCGCAGAAGGTCATCGACGCGATCGGGCCGAGGACCAAACTGGTCGCCGTGACACAGATGTCGAATGTCACCGGCACGCTGGTCGATGTCGCCGCGATCTGCCGTGGGGCGAAGGAAAAGGGCGTGCCGGTTCTGGTTGATGGCAGCCAGGGCTCGGTCCACAGGCCCGTCTCAATCCCCGAGATCGGCTGCGACTTTTACGCCATCACCGGGCACAAGCTTTATGGCC
>NZ_JBARVQ010000630.1:0-2421 GCF_049646345.1 Albidovulum sp.
GGCGATATCCTTCAGGCCCGCGACCGGGCGGCCGAGGCCGATAACGGGGTCGAGATCGAGTATCACATCCCGAAGGAAGGTGCCCTGATGTGGTTCGACCAGATGGCGATCCCGGTCGATGCGCCGAACCCGGACGCAGCGCACAAGTTCCTGAACTTCATCATGGACGCGAGTAACGCAGCCGCTGCGTCGAACTACGTCTATTACGCCAACGGCAACAAGGCGTCGCAGGACATGCTGAACGAGGATGTGATCGGCGATACCGCGATCTATCCGGACGAGGAAACGCTGAACAACCTCTACACGACAACGGCGTGGGATCCGAAGGTCAACCGCATCGCCACGCGGCTCTGGACCAGGATCAAGTCGGGCACCTGATCGCCCATCTCCAGTCTGCCCCGCGCCGGATGGTGCGGGGCATTCCTTATACATGAGGACATCATGGCCCAGCCCGCAAACCGCCCGGTCTTTGCGCCGTGGACGGATCCGAACGAAAAGCCTCTGATCCAGTTCAAGAACGTCACCAAGAAATTCGGTGAATTCACCGCAATCGACGATCTGACGCTCGACATCTACCGTCAGGAATTCTTCGCGCTTCTTGGCCCCTCTGGCTGTGGCAAAACCACGCTGATGCGGATGCTGGCGGGGTTTGAGACGCCGACAAAGGGCACGATCCTGCTCGATGGGGTCGATATCGCACCGATCCCGCCGAACAAGCGGGCGACGAACATGATGTTCCAAAGCTACGCGCTTTTCCCGCATCTGTCGGTCTGGGACAATATCGCATTCGGGCTGAAACGTTCCGACATGCCGAAGGAACAGATCCCGGCCCGTGTGGAAGAGATGCTGAAACTCGTGCGGCTGGACAAGTTCGCCCGCCGCAAGCCGCACCAGATTTCCGGCGGTCAGAGGCAGCGTGTGGCACTGGCCCGGTCGCTGGCCAAGGCGCCGAAGCTGCTGCTTCTCGATGAACCCCTGGGTGCCCTTGACAAGAAGCTGCGGCAGGACACGCAGTTCGAACTGATGGACATTCAGGAAAAGACCGGCACCACTTTCGTGATCGTGACCCACGATCAGGAAGAGGCGATGACGGTGGCATCCCGTGTGGCTGTAATGGATCACGGCCGGATGATCCAGGTCGATACACCCGACCGGATCTATGAAACGCCCAATTCGGTTTACGTGGCCGACTTCATCGGCGATGTGAACATCATCGAGGGAACGGCATCGGCCAAAGGCGATGGCAAACTCGCCATCGCATGGGCCGAGGGTCAGCCGGAGATTTCGGCCAGCATCGCCGAGGCCGTGGCGCCGGGAACCAAGGTTCATTTCGCGATCCGGCCCGAAAAGGTCGCCATCGCCTCTGAAAAACCCGAGGGCCGCGCCAATGTGATCGAGGGCACGGTCAGCGACATTGCCTATCTTGGCAATATCTCGACCTACAAGGTCGAGGTCGCGGGCGGGCGCATGATCAAGGCGCAGGTCGCCAATGACCGCCGCATCTCTCGGCGCGACATTTCCTGGGAAGACAAGGTCTGGCTGTCCTTTACGGATACGGCCGGCGTTGTCCTCCTGACCTGAGGGGGCGGCCATGAACTTCCGCCGCCTCTTCCTGATCCTGACGCCCTATACCTGGCTTCTGATCTTCTTCCTCGTCCCCTTCGCGATCGTCTTCAAGATCGCATTGTCGGACTATGCAGTTTCCATCCCCCCCTACACGCCGCAATTCGACTTCGCGGCCGGATGGGAGGGGGTAAAGAGCTTCTTCGGTGCGCTGGACTTCGAAAACTTCACCTTCCTCGCCTCGGATGCGCTTTATTACTCCGCCTATCTGTCGAGCGCGAAGATCGCGGCGATCTCGACGCTGATCACGCTGCTGGTCGGTTATCCCATCGCCTATGCCATGGCGCAGTCTTCTGACGAATGGCGTCCGACCCTGATGATGCTGGTGATCCTGCCGTTCTGGACCTCGTTCCTGATCCGCGTCTATGCGTGGATCGGCATCCTGTCGAACGAAGGGTTTCTCAATCAGGCGCTCATGGGGATCGGGCTGATCGACAGCCCGCTGACGATCATGAACACGCAAGCGGCCGTCTATGTCGGTATCGTCTATACCTATCTGCCGTTCATGGTCCTGCCGATCTATGCGGCGTTGGAAAAGCTCGACGGATCGCTGATTGAGGCAGCCGAGGATCTGGGCTGTTCGCGCGCACAGGCCTTCTGGCTGGTGACGATCCCGCTGTCAAAGCCGGGCATCATCGCGGGTTGTTTCCTGGTGTTCATCCCGGCACTCGGTGAATTCGTCATCCCGTCGCTTCTGGGTGGGTCGTCCACGCTGATGATCGGCAAGGTGCTGTTCGAAGAATTCTTCTCAAACCGCGACTGGCCGGTGGCCTCTGCGGTGGCGGTTGTACTGCTGTT
>NZ_JBARVQ010000631.1:0-1992 GCF_049646345.1 Albidovulum sp.
CGGTCGGAACGCCAGTCGCCGCGAAGCCGGACGGCACCGACAACACCGGCAGGCGGCTCAGCATGTTGAATGGCGTCGTCATCACCCACCCCAGGAACGGATCGACCGGCTTGCCGTTGATCTCGACCGTTCCCGTCGTGCTGTCGAAATCCGCGGGCACCGCGGGCACGGCCATGGTCGGGCAGATCAGCAGGTCGTAATCCTCGAGTATCGGTCCGAGGGAATTGTACATCTGTCCCGCGGTGTTCAGCGTTTCGACATAGCCGCGCGCCGTGCTCGTCGCGGCCCGTTCGGCGAAATGCCGCGCGTAGGTCGTCATCTCGTCGGCATGGTCATCCAGCATCTCCGAAATGTAGCTTCCGAAGATATGCACCAGATAGTCGATGCTGTGCTGCAGGCAGTCCTCGGGCCACCCCAGATCGACCTCGGTCACTGTCGCCCCGAGCGCGCGGAACACATCGGCCGCGGCAAGCGTATTGCGCTCAACTTCCCGGTCGACTTCGAAAACCGACAGATCCCGCGACAGCGCTATTTTCATCCCCTTGATCGGCGCATAATCGGTGGGCAGCACCAGTTTCGGGCGCAGCGTCGCGATGTCCTTGGGATGGGGTCCGCACATCACGTTCTGCAACAGGATCGCATCGCGCACATTCCGCGCCAAAGGCCCGTTGTGGCAATAAAAATCCATGTTGAACGGCGGCTCTTCCGGGTTGCGGCCGTAGGGCGGCTTGTAGCCGACGATACCGCAGGTCGAGGCGGGGATCCGGATCGAACCGCCGATGTCCGAACCACTGGCCAATGTCGAGGTGCCACTGGCCAGCGAAGCCGCCGACCCGCCTGACGATCCGCCGGGGGTGAACTCAGGGTTCCACGGGTTGCGCGTGACACCCCAGAGCCGTGACCATGTGACACCCGCACAGGAAAACTCCGGCGTCGCGGTGCGGGCGTGAACCACGGCCCCTTCCGCCAGAATCCGTTCATTGACGGGCGATGTCGTGTCGGCGACGTAATCCTTCTGGATCAGCGATCCGCCAGACGTCGGAAACCCGGCAATACCGGATTCATCCTTGATGCCGACCGGCAGGCCTTCCAGCGCCCCCGTCGCCGCGCCCTTGGCATAACGGGCTTCGGCGCGGCGCGCCGCCTCCATCGCCGTATCGTAATGCGTGTAGGTCAATGCATTGACCTGCGGCTCAACCTCCGCCGCACGATCAATGACGGCCTGAAGCAATTCGACGGGTGACAAAGTCCGGGCCCGAAACGCCTCCAGCGCCTTGTGCGCCGAAAGATAGCAAAGGTCGTCTTTCGTCATCTCGGCCTCCGTCCTGAGAACCCCGTTCCACCATCGCAGCCCGGGGTCCGGCAGGCCGAATCCTAGCATGCCAACCGGCGCTGTCAGCAGGAATTGACGATCAGCGGCCTTGATATGGCATACCGTCCCGGCGTGGTTCGACAGATCAGCATGCCGCGAACCAGTCGGCCCGGAACCGGTCCAGCTCGTCATCCTGCACGGCGCCCTTGATCAAGGGCGGCCCCGAGACCGCGTCCAGCGTTTCCTTCGAAAACATCCGCTCCAGCAACGGCGCGTCAGGGGCAACCTGCTCGGGATTGAACCCCTCTTGCAGGCAAAGCCCCCACTGCGCGTCAAGCTCGGCATTGTCAGGCCCCACCCGGCTCGCCAACCGCGACCGGGCCTCGGCGGACAGGCGCGGCATCCGACCGACAACCATCTTGTCCAGCGCCCCGGTCAAGACCTTGTCATAGGCCCCGGCTTCGATCGCGTTGCGAACGAAACGGCGGATATTTTGGTTCTTCCGGCTCGCATTGACGCGCCCTTCGGCCATCGGCTCACAGGCAAGGTCGCTGCGTCCGATGCAGTCGAAAAAGTCCGCGGCAATGCCACGCGCGTCAAGAGCCGAATAGTCGCGCAGGATGAGGTCAAATCCGGCCGCCGACAAAGTCGCCGCGATGGCGCCGTAGTCGAACTGAAAG
>NZ_JBARVQ010000632.1:0-6709 GCF_049646345.1 Albidovulum sp.
GCCAGAGCCCGAGCGACATCAGGATTGCGATACCACCGGCACCAAGGATCAGGGCAGAAAGATAGCGGCGCATAAGGTCCTCAAAGTAAATACGCGGGGAGCAGTGCCCCCCGCGTTTTGCATTGCCGTCAGGGGTGCCGGATCAGGCGCTGCCCCAGATATAGACAGCAGCGAAGAGGAACAGCCAGACCACATCGACGAAGTGCCAGTACCAGGCGGCGGCCTCGAACCCGACATGCTGTTCAGGCGTGAAATGCCCCTTCAGCGCCCGGAACATGCAGACCAACAGGAACACCGTCCCGATGAACACATGCGCACCGTGGAAACCGGTCGCCATGAAGAACGAGGCGCCATAGATGTTGCCCGCGAACCCGAAGGCCGCGTGGCTATATTCCAGCGCCTGGAACGCGGTAAAGAGCGCGCCGAGCGCTACGGCCAGTGCCAGCCCGTTGACCATGTCCTTGCGGTTGTTCTCATGCGCAATGGCGTGGTGCGCCCAGGTCGCGGCAGCGCCCGAGCAGAGCAGGATCAGCGTGTTGATCAGGGGCAGGTGCCAGGGGTCGAAGGTCTCGATTCCCGCAGGCGGCCAGATGCCGTCGATCTTGGGCGATCCTTCCGTCATCGGATAAAGCGCGTGTTTGAAGAAAGTCCAGAACCAGGCCGAAAAGAACATCACCTCGGACATGATGAAGAGGATAAAGCCATAACGCAGGCCGATCCGCACCACTGGTGTGTGATCGCCGGTATTGCCCTCATGCACAACCTCGGACCACCAGCCGAACATGACGTACAGCACCAGTGCGAGGCCCGCGAGGAACATGAACGGCGTGATCGCCTTCATCCAAAGGACGGCGCCGAACAGCATGACAAAGCCGCCCACGCCGCCGAGGAACGGCCAGAGCGAGGGCTTGAGGATATGGTAGTCGTGGTTTTTCGCGTGCGCCATGTCGGTTTCCCTGATTTGGCCTCAGTTATAGTCAGAGCCTTCGACGGGCGAAAGGCTCGCCTGTGCTTCGGGCAGTTCGATTTGGTAAAAGGTGTAGGAAAGTGTGATATTGCGGATACGGCCCGCATCGCGGTCCTTCACCAGTTCCGGATCGACATAGAAGACGACCGGCATCTCCACCCGCTCACCCGGCTTCAGCACCTGTTCGGTGAAGCAGAAGCACTGGATCTTGTCGAAGTAATAGCCTGCAAGGTCGGGGGCGACATTGTAGCTGGCCGTGCCCGCGACCGGATTGTCGGTCGGGTTAAAGGCCTCATAGAACGCCATCCCGGTTTCACCGATCCTCAGCTTCATCTCGGTCTGCATGGGTCGGAATTCCCACGGCATACCCGGCGCGATATTGGCGTCGAAGCGGACAGTGACGATTTCATCAAGGATCTCTGACGTGTTTTCGGCCGCGACATTCGTCGTGCCGCCATAGCCGGTCACGCGGCAGAACCAGTCATAGAACGGCACCGCGGCCCAAGCCAGCGCACCCATGGTCACGACGATGCCGACAAGCATAGCGGCGATGCGGGAATTACTGTCCAGCCGCTTCATTGCGCGGCCTCCGAAGCGGGCAGCTTGCCCTCTTCCAGATGCGAAATCTTCACGACCGACAGGCCGAAGATCAGCGCCACCAACGCGCCCAGCACCAATCCGAGGCCAAGGTTGCGCCCTTTGCGGCGCCCATGAAGCTCATGGTCCTGCCGGATCGCCATCACCATCCCCCGAACCCGAAGGGCACAAGGCTGGCCTCGATCAGAAGCGCGCCGAAATGCAGGAAGAGATAGGCGAGCGAGAACTTGAAGAACGCCCTTTCGGCCTTGTAGCCATCCGCCTCGGCCATGTCCTCATCCCGCCGGGTGATGCGGAACGCCCCCCGGATGAAAAGCGCGTTGAGAACAAGTGCCGTCACCAGCGTCACCGGCCCGCCGACCGAGGTCAGCGACAGGGCCAGCGCGAAGGGGGCCAGAAGCACCGTATAGACCAGGATATGCTTGCGCGTCGCCTTCCGGCCATGGGTGACCGTCAGCATCGGCACGCCGGCCTTGGAGTAGTCGTCCTTCATGAACAGGCAAAGCGCCCAGAAATGCGGCGGCGTCCACATGAAGATCAGCGCGAACATCAGAAGCGATTCGACCGAAACGCCGCCCGTTACCACCGCCCAGCCGATCATCGGCGGGAAGGCCCCGGCAGCGCCGCCGATGACGATGTTCTGCGGCGTCAGGCGCTTCAGCCACATCGTGTAGATGACGACATAGAAGAAGATCGTGAAGGCAAGGAACAGGCCCGCGAACCAGTTCGCGGCCAGCCCCAGCATCAGGCACGAAAGACCCGACAATGCCAGACCAAGGCCCAAAGCCTCACCTTCGCTGACCTTGCCCGACGGGATCGGGCGGCTTTGCGTGCGTCGCATCACCCGGTCGATATCGGCGTCATACCACATGTTCAGGGCACCCGACGCGCCGCCGCCAAGGGCAATGAACAGAATAGCGGTGAAGGCGACAAAGGGATGAACGCTGCCGGGTGCAACGATCAGACCAACCATCGCGGTAAAGACGACCAGCGACATGACACGCGGCTTCAGAAGCTGGACGTAATCGCCGAACTCCGCCTCTTGCCCATGATCAATGGCGCTGAAATCGCTCATTCATTCCCCCGAAAGGATGAGGCGCGGTCGATGCCCGCACCCCGTCCGGATCATTGCGCTGCGGCGACCTGCACGGTTGCCGACGTACCGGCATCGGCGGTCTTGGTTCGCGCAACCCAGTCGTCATAGACCTCCTGGCTGACAACCTTCACTGTGATCGGCATATAGGCGTGGTCCTTGCCGCAGAGTTCCGAACACTGACCGAAATAGATGCCTTCACGCTCGGCCTTGAACCACAGCTCGGCGATGCGGCCCGGAACGGCGTCCTGCTTCACGGCAAAAGCCGGGATGGTCCAGGCATGGATCACATCGGCGGCGGTCACCTGTACGACCACAATCTTGTTGATCGGCACGACGACAGAGGTATCGGTGGCCAAGAGGTATTCGTCCTGGCTGTAGCCAGCCGCCTCAAGCCCGTCGCGGCCCAGCATGAAGCTGTCAAAGGCAATGCCCTCATCGGGATATTCGTAGGACCAGTACCACTGGTTGCCGGTCGCCTTGATCACGACGTCGCCTTCCGGAATCTCCTGCTGCTTGAACAGGATCGGCAGCGAGAAGGAGCCGAGAACGACAAGGATCAGCACGGGGACCAGCGTCCAGACAATCTCCACCGGCGTGTTGTGAGTGAACTTCGCGGGTGTCGGATTGGCGCGGCTGTTGAAGCGCAGGATGACGATGGCCAGAAGGCCGACCACGAAACCGGCAACGATGATGCAGAGCCAGAGCAGCATGTGATCCAGCCATTGCTGATCGCGCGCCAGTTCGGTCGCGGCCGGCTGAAAGCCGATACCATCGGCATGCGGAGCGCCGACAATCTCAAGTCCGGTGATTCCGTCCTGGGCCATCACGGCACCGGCCAGCATCGTGGAGGTGAAGGCGGCCCCGAGGCCGGAAAGAATGGTCGCAAAGCGCATATCGTGTTCCCGTTCCTGCCGCGGCCGTCCCGCCGCTTCCAGTTCCGGCCCGCCTTTGGCGCAACCGGTTGTATCCGGCGCTTCTAAAATCATATTAGAGGCAATGCGACAAGTGAAACCAGCGCGGCAAAGCGCCGCTTTTGACCGAAATCAAGGACCGCAAGGGGAACCCAGATGACAGAAGCCCGCTTTTCCCCGTTCGAGACCCATCTCGACCCCGACCGCGCATTGGCGATTCTGCGCGAAGCAACCGCGGGGGCAGAGGATGGCGAGTTGTTCCTCGAACGCCGCCGGTCCGAGGCTCTGGTCTTCGATGACGGGCGGCTCAGGAATGCCAGCTACGACGCTTCCGAAGGTTTTGGCCTGCGCGCCGTCAACGGCGAGGTGGCGGGTTACGCCCATTCCACCGAAATCTCCGAATCCGCTTTGAAGCGCGCGTCCGAGACCGCACGGCTTGCGGTCGGCGATGGCGGCGGGGTGATGGCCGCGCCACCTTCGGGCACCAATCTGAAGCTCTACACCGATGCCGATCCGTTGGCCGACGCCGCTTTCGGCGTGAAGGTAGAGACCCTGCGCGAGATCGACGCCTTCGCCCGTGCGCTCGACCCACGCGTTGTGCAGGTCTCGGCCACCATCGCCGCCGCCTTGCAGGAGGTGTTCATCCTGCGCCCCGAAGGCGGGCTTGTCTCTGACATCCGCCCGATGGCGCGTCTGAATGTCTCGGTCATCGTAGAGGAAAACGGGCGGCGTGAAACCGGATCGACCGGCGGCGGCGGCCGGGCGGGGCTGGCCCAGCTCATGACGCCCGCGCATTGGCAGAATGAAACGCGCGAGGCGTTGCGCATTGCCCTCGTCAACCTCCGCGCTGTCCCTGCCCCCGCGGGCGTGATGGATGTGGCACTTGGCGCGGGCTGGCCCGGCATCCTCTTGCACGAGGCTGTGGGACATGGGTTGGAGGGCGATTTCAACCGCAAGAAAACCTCGGCCTTTGCGGGCCTTATGGGCCAACAGGTCGCGGCTAGGGGCGTGACGGTTCTCGATGACGGCACCATCCCCGACCGGCGGGGGTCGATCACCGTCGATGACGAAGGCACGCCGAGCGGGAAAAATGTGCTGATCGAGGATGGCGTGCTTGTCGGCTATATGCAGGACCGCCAGAATGCCCGGCTTATGGGCGTCAAACCCACCGGCAACGGACGGCGCGAGAGTTTCGCCCATATCCCGATGCCGCGCATGACCAATACTTATATGCTGTCGGGTGACGCACGGCCCGGCGATATCGTGGCCGATCTCAAGGACGGTATCTATGCCGTGGGCTTTGGTGGCGGTCAGGTCGATATCACCAACGGCAAGTTCGTGTTCAGCTGCACCGAGGCCTACCGGGTAAAGAACGGTGTGGTCGGCGACCCGGTCAAGGGCGCCACCCTGATCGGCGATGGTGCCACGGCAATGAAACAGATCCGCGCCATCGGCACCGACATGAAGCTCGACCCCGGCATCGGCAATTGCGGCAAAGCCGGGCAATGGGTGCCGGTGGGCGTCGGCCAGCCAACCCTGCTGATCGGCGGGCTGACCGTCGGCGGCTCGGCGGCGTGAAGGAGGGCCCGGCAGCCTCATCCGACGATACTGGCGCCATCTGGCAATGAAAATCGTTGTCCTCCCCGGCCTCGACGGCACCGGCCATCTGCTTGGCGATTTCGCCGACGCCCTGAGTGATGAGCATCGGGTAGAGGTTCTCTCCTATCCGCTCGACATGACCTCGTATGCCGAGATTGCCGAATGGCTGGCGCGCCAACGGCATGATGAGGAATTCGCCATCGTCGCCGAGTCGTTTTCCGGCCCGCTGGCGATAGACCTCGCCGCAGCAAAGCCGGACGGGCTCAGGGCAGTGATCTTTGTCGCAACCTTTGCCTGTGCGCCCCGACATGTGCCCCAACCGTTGATCAGGTTGATGAAAATACTGCCGGTTCCACGCCTTGCCCTCGCATGGCTCAGCCTGCCTTTCGTGATGGGCGGCAAAGGAACCGCGGAATTCAGGGCGAACTACCAACGCGCGCTCAGAAAGGTCCCCATGTCGTCGATGCTGAGCCGTCTTGCGGCAGTGCTGACCGTCGACAAACGCGACATGCTGCCGAAGGTCACGGTGCCCTGCATCTATCTGCACGCTGAGAAAGACCGGCTTGTCCCCCTATCCGCCGCCGCCGATTTTGCGCCCATCTGCGACGCGGTAATTTCAGTCGATGCCCCGCATTTTCTTCTTCAGACCCGTCCCATCGAAGCTGCGCAGCACGTCGCGCATTTCCTGTCGAAACGGCAACAATAAGGGGTGGAGCGCCCAGAAAAGACACCATATTCGGCACAGTGCTGCCCTCAGGCTGCCTGTATTTGAGTTGACGCTAAGGGAAGATGAGTATCGCAGGAGACGGGTCATGCTTCCTGAAGTCCAGACGCCCCGCCCAAGTGTATCATGCGGGCCATACGTTCCGATCCCCCACCGTGTCGCCAATAACCGCGACGCCGTAATCCGCGAATTGCGCCAGATATGGCCGTCGGCGGTCGACCTTGCCAAGGAGCCCGGCGTTCTCTACCGGCTGCACGCGCTGTTGAATATCTGAGTGCTCTGTCTTCCGGACAGTATCCCGGTCTGAGTGCGCGCAATCGGGACTTTGCGGACATTCGTGGATACGCCTCTTCGCCCGGGAACAAGCGCGACGCGCGCCGGGCGAGCGCCTGCCCGTCCCGGCGGGCTGGCGCTTTTGAGATCGTGTGCTTCGCATGAGGTCCGAGGGGCTTTGCTGGCATAAAGCACCCCGAATACAGGTCGCTGCGCCACCCCATGGGCAGGCACCCGCCCGGCTTACGTGGCGCGTCCTAACGACCGCAAAGAGCTCGAAACATCAAATCGACCCGGGCCTTCAGCCCTTCTTGCCCTTGCCCAGATCGGCGGCCAGACGGAACCCGATCCGGCGCGGTTCCTCCACCTCTGGCGCTTTTGGCTGGGCCCGCAGCATCACGTTGAGCTGGCTGACATGCTGGATCAGCTGGTTGCGTGACCCTCCATCATCCGTGCCGTAGAAAGTCACGATATCGGGGTCGAAATAGCCGATCCCCTCGATCCTCAGCACACCGGCATCGCCGCCGGTAAAGCCCATCGCA
>NZ_JBARVQ010000633.1:0-3100 GCF_049646345.1 Albidovulum sp.
GACGCCCTTGACCACGCGGCCATCGGCCACGTCAAGGCAGGGAATGATACGGGTCTTGAGCATGTTCAGGCGGTCCGTTGCCGATCACGGCATCTTTTATTGGCATGGGCCGCAGAAGGCCAGACCATTGGCGCAGAACAGTGGAAAGGAAAGAGGGACCCGAAATGAAGGGAATATCAGGTTTGGTCATGGCTGCGGCTATGACATCGTCGGCCGCATATGCCGATGTCATGAAAGTGGCAGCCACCGGCAGCGTCGCCGAGGTCATGGACCGGCTGGAGGCCGCCGTGACCGGGGCAGGTGCCACTGTATTCGTGCGGGTTGATCACGGTGCGGGCGCTGAGAAGGTCGGCATGCCGATTGGTGCCTCACAGCTTCTGATCTTCGGCAATCCGGCCCTTGGAACACCCGCGATCAAGGCCGACCCACTCGCCGGGCTCTACCTGCCCTTGAAAGTACTGGCCTATGAGGATGCCGACGGCGTCTGGCTGGCCTATGAGGCCCCGGCAGAGATGTTCGACGATCTGGCGATCCCGAAGGATGCCGAGGTCATCGGCAAGATGACCGGCGCGCTTGGCAAACTGACCGCCGCCGCAGCGGGCGGTTAAGCCACAGCCCGACCGATCCGCGCCATGGCGTTCCGCACGATCAGGATGTGGAACGGCATGACGCAAGCCAGATAGATCCTGCCGGCAAGGTTGTGCGGGCGCACCCATGTGCCCATGCGGATCACAGTCCCGTCGCCCAGAATGCCGATGCGAAAGTCGAGGTGGCGGTCGTCAAACCCCAGAATCATCTCGCCCGGCCCCTCGTATTCGATGGGAAACATCCCGATCCCGGCCTCATTCGCGGGCCTGTCGGTGCGCAACCCGAAGGGCCGGACGATGATATTGCGAAACCTGAGAAGCGCCATCGCCCAGCCTGGCATGCGAAACCCAAGCGCAGCCGCATCACGGGCGGAAAGCGGTGAGGCGACGGCGTAACCGTCGATGAAGTCGCCTGTTCGGAAATAACGCCAAAGCCGCGCAGTTTCGGGCAGCTTTTCGTTCGATAGGGGTGCCATCGCCATCACGGGAACCTCGCCTTGATTGCGTTGCCCGAACCCAAGCCGGACGGGACGCCCGCGTCAAGCGCGAACCCGGCCATCCCGTGCGCATATTGTCGCGGCGGAGGGGCCTATGCCCGCAAGGCCGCAATGGCATCGCCAAGAACGATCGCCCCGTCATAGAGCGCCCGTCCCGAGATCGCCCCGGCAATGACCCCGGTATCGCGCAGCGTTATGAGGTCGGCGAGGGTCGAGACGCCGCCCGAGGCAATGACCGGGATCGTTACCGCACGGGCCAGCGCCTCGGTCGCCTCGATATTCGGCCCTTTCATCGCGCCGTCGCGCAGAATGTCGGTATAGATGATGGCGGCCACCCCAGCATCCTCAAAGCTTTTTGCCAGATCGGTGACCATCACGTCAGTTTCCTCGGCCCACCCCTTGGTGGCGACCCTTCCATTCCGGGCGTCGATGCCGACGGCGACCTTGCCGGGGAAGGCGCGCGCAGCTTCCCGCACAAGATCGGGATTCTCGACCGCGACAGTGCCAAGGATCACCCGCGACAGCCCCTTCGACAGCCACATCTCGATCGTGCCCAGGTCGCGAATGCCGCCGCCAAGCTGGGCGGGCACCTTCACCTGTTTCAGGATCGCCTCGACAGCCGCCGCGTTCACAGGCTCACCTGCGAATGCGCCATTGAGATCCACCAGATGCAGCCAGTCGCACCCAGCCGCCTCGAACTTGGCGGCTTGTGCTGCCGGGTCGTCGCCAAAGACGGTCGCCTTGTCCATCTCGCCGTGCAGAAGCCGCACGCATTGGCCGTCTTTCAGGTCGATGGCTGGATAGAGGATCATGGGCGCCTTCCGTTCTGGGTCCGGCGCCTCTTGCCACAGGTGGTCCGGATTGCAAAGCCGTTCGCTGCCAGTTTTGCGCGCAGGAAAAGCCCGTCTTAAGGGCTCAGCCCGGCGGAACGCACATCAGGCGGCGGGCCAGTTCCGGTGTGGTCACGCCGGTCAGGGGCGATCCGTCCGTGTAATAGTCCAACTGCCCTTCCGCACCGCATCGCAGCACCCGCTCCCCGGGGTCGATCATTCCCGGCTGATCAGTATAGGCGACCAGCCCGCTTCCCAGCACGGAATAGAGCCCGTCCGGCTGCGGCGGGGAATAATAGCCCTCGACCTGCACGAGGCCGACCTCTCCGTCGAAGAGACCCTTTTCCAAACGAACAGCCGACAGACCATCCCCGGCGGGGCTGCCATAGACGCGCACCGTATCGCCGGGTTCAAGGTGCCGGGGTTCGATCCCACCAATCCGAGTGCCACCAACCATCGTCCGGCCGTTGACGGCGCCGAGATAGGTCCCGCTGACCATGGCAATGCGTTCCCCGTCGGGAAGCGCATCCACCCGGGTGGCCACAACCTCATCGCCGCGCCATAGGCCGCTGACTGCCAGCCATTCACCGGGCGCGGGCGGCACCGCATCGGCGGGCATCACAACCTTGGTGCCCATGATCAGAACCTCACCGCCCTCCAACATGACGGGACCGACCAATGGTAGAACCTGACGGATATTCCGCGCCCGCCACGCTTCGCCGTCGGGCACGGCGACAACAGCAACCGTATGGCCCGGAACAAGGTCCGGCGCACGGGCAACACCCAAGCCGCCCGTGACCGCAAGCCCGTCATCGTAGAGGATATGCTGGCCGTTCACATAGATGCTGCCAAGCGCGGTAATCGTCCCGGAAATACCTGTGCCGATGATGCCGCCTTCACGGTCGTCATCCTGGGCCTGACCGGCGACAGAACCGAGAAGAAGCGCGATGCTGACAGACAGGAAACGAAACCACATGATCAGTCGGACCCTTCGGTTTTCGGGCGAGGAGACAGGACATAGGCCCCGAATGCAAAGCGGTTGGTCCCGGACAGATCCCGATCCCTGTGCTGAAGATCCTGCGCCATACGGTTAATCTCTTCCAGCAGCGCCTGCGCCTTTGTCTCAGCCTCGCCCGTCAGGCTTTCCACCGAGGCTTGTGACAGATGCGAATACCGCACCACCCGG
>NZ_JBARVQ010000634.1:0-3912 GCF_049646345.1 Albidovulum sp.
GGATCTGGTTCGGGCTGGCACCGGCGGACAGGCCCGCCACCGACGGGACAGAGGCCGAGCGTATACCCTTCCGGCGGCTCGGCCTGCTCAGCCTCGCGGTGCTGGCCGTCGCCTATGCCGGGATCACCGGAACCGCCGGAGGCATGGCGGCCTCTCTGGCGGCGGGACTTGCAGCTTTGGCGCTGTTCCTGAGGCTGGATGGCAAGAGCGCAGGCGACCGGCTGTTGCCCTGCCGCGCCTTCGATCCGCGCGATCCGGTGGGGGCGGCCCTGGTGATGGTGCTGGCGGTCAGCATCGCGACGATGGGGCTGACGACCTATGGGCCGCTTCTGATGGCGTTGATCCACGCGACCCCGCCCCTGATCGCGGGCTATGTCGTTGCGGCGGTCTCCATCGCCTGGACGGTGGGGGCGGTGCTGTCCTCGGGCTTGCCAGAGCGGCATGATCCGAAGATCATTGCCGCCGGTCTCTGCCTGATCTTCCTCAGCGTTGTCGGATTGCTCTATGCGGTGCCGCATGGGCCTGTCGCGCTGATCGCCGTCTTTGCGGCCTGCGAGGGTCTGGGGTTCGGCCTGTCCTGGACCTTCGTCCTGCGTCGCGGCATGCGGCTTGTAAGGGCCGAGGATGCCGACCGGCTGAGCGCGGGTCTGCCGACAATCAGCCGTCTGGGTTATGCCTTCGGCGCCTCTGCCGTCGGCATCTTCGCTAACGCCGCAGGCTTCAGTGCCGAGGCCGGGCCGGATGCCGCCGCCGATGTCGCGCGGGTGATCTTTGCAGGCAGCCTGCCCTTTGCTGCGATTGCCATGCTGTGCATGGCCCGCTTCGTCACCGCGCGTGTGTGAGAGGACTTGCGCGGCGGGCATGAGGGGCCGCATGATCCCGGTCAGGGAGAGAGCATGACCAGCGGCAAGGCACTGCATCCATTTCTCGATCACGACGGGCCCATCGCCTTTGCCCATCGCGGCGGGTCTTTGGAGGTCGAGGAAAACACGATGGCGGCCTTTTCCCATGCGGTCGCCCTTGGCTACACGCATATCGAAACCGACGTGCAGGCGACGCGTGATGGCGTGGCGGTGATCTTTCACGACGACACGCTGGAGCGGATGACCGGAGAGCCGGAGCGCATCGCGGATCTGACATGGGATGAGCTCAGCCGCCGCCGCACAAATGGTGGGGCCGCAATCCCGCTTCTGGACGAGGTGCTGGCGGAATGGCCGGGGTTGAGGATCAATCTGGAGTCCAAGGCCGATGCCGCGGTAGAGCCGATGGCGTGCGCGATCCGGCGGGCGGATGCGCTCAATCGGGTCTGTGTCGGCGCTTTTGACGTGAAACGCACCGCGCGGCTGCGCAAACTGCTCGGCCCCGGCCTCTGCTGGTCACCCGCCCATGCCGGTGTGCTGTGCCTCTGGCTGCGCGGCTGGTCGCTGCCCGGTTGGCGACCCGACTTTCCGGTCGTGCAAGTGCCCACCGCGTTCCGGGGCATTCCGATTGTCACCCCGCGTTTCATCCGCGCCGCCCATGCCCATGGCGTACAGGTCCATGTCTGGACCGTGGATGAGGCGGGTGAGATGGAGCAGCTTCTGGATATGGGTGTCGACGGGTTGATGACCGACCGGCCAAGCCTGCTGAAGCGGGTGCTGGCGCGGCGGGCGGGCTGAAGGGGCTTCACATCGCGGATTTCCCCGCGTATAGCCGCCCCCTGATCCGCCGGAGTGAAGACCGATGCAAGGCAGTGCCAACCTCAACCTGATGATCAAGGCCGCGCGCAAGGCGGGCCGCTCCCTCGTGAAGGACTTCCGCGAGGTCGAGAACCTTCAGGTCTCGGTCAAGGGCGCGGGCGATTTCGTCAGCCGTGCCGACACCGCCGCCGATAAGATCATCCGCGATGAACTGATGGGCGCGCGTCCGACCTATGGCTGGGTCGGCGAGGAAAGCGGTGAAACCGACGGCACGGACCCGACCCGGCGCTGGATCGTCGATCCCCTCGACGGCACGACGAACTTTCTTCACGGTCTGCCGCACTGGGCGGTGTCCATCGCGCTGGAGCACAAGGGCGAGATCGTCGCGGGCGTGGTATTCGATCCGGCCAAGGATGAACTCTTCTGGGCCGAAAAGGGTGCAGGCGCCTGGATGAACGAAAGCCGCATCCGCGTTTCAGGACGGCGGTCGATGGGCGAGGCGCTGCTGGCGACGGGCGTTCCCTTTGGCGCGAAAAAGACACTGCCCGCAATGATGCGCGACCTTGCCCGCCTGATGCCCGCGACAGCGGGGATGCGGCGCATGGGTGCTGCGTCGCTTGACCTCGCCTATGTCGGGGCGGGCCGTTATGACGGCTTCTGGGAGCGCGAGCTGAACATCTGGGATATGGCCGCAGGCCTGTTGCTGGTGCGCGAGGCGGGCGGGTTTGTCGAAGCCGTGCGTGAAGGCCGCGACATCTTCGAAAGCGGTTCGGTCATCGCAGCGAATGGCGAACTGTTCGCCGCTGTGGCCAAGGTGCTGCGCGCGCCCGAATAACGGCAGGCGGGAACCGCTGCCTGCATATATCAGTTTTCTGCGTTTCCGGTCCGGTCGCAAACCAGCGGGATGCACCATTCCTGAAGCAACGGGGACGGGCACCGGAGATGCCCGTCCGGGATAGAGTCGCATCAGGCTCAGGCCGGTTGGTCCGGGCGCGTGCCGAGGGTTACGGTCGCATCGACCGGCTTTCCGTCGCGCAGAAGGCCAAGTTTCACCTCGCTGCCCGGCACGTTGGTCGCGATCATCCGGGTGAGGTCGCGTGGGTCCTTTACCTGCGCCCCATCGACGTTGAGTACGATATCGCCACGTTCCAGCCCGGCTTTGGCGGCGGGCGTGTCGGTGGTGACATCGGTGATCAGCACGCCTTCGGCCTTGTCGAAACCAAGGGCCGAGACGATGCCCGCCGTCACCGAACTGCCAGGGCCGAACGGGTTGCCGATGGCGACCACGTCCTGACCGACCTTGAGTTGGGTGGAATCGCCGAAGGCCACCGTCGGCAGGTCGCTGCCCTCTTCGATCTTGATCAGGGCGATATCGGTCGCCGCGTCGGCGCCCAGAACCTTGCCGTCGATCTTGCGGCCATCGGCCAGCGTCACCTTCACCGTGTCGGCACCGTCGACAACATGGGCATTGGTGACGATCTGACCGTCGCCAGTGATGATGAAACCGCTGCCCACGCCGTGCATCTCGGGCGCGCTGCCGTCTGGGGCACGACCGGGGCGGCCATTGCGGGCGGTGCAAAGACCGGCGTGATCGCCGTCAACGCAGTCGCCCGCATCAACGCGCCGACAAGCAGCGCCGGGGCCTCGATTCCTTACGGAAATGCAATCGCGTCTTCAGGGGACGCGAGGGGGGCCCGCGTTAGGGCTTGTTGCGGCAACCGCAGGTCCTCGCTACCGAAAGGCGCGAAGAATGACTGCCTGATCCTCAACCCGCAGGCGGAGTGTGCTGTTGGTTCCCATGGGGCAATGCGTCATCGTGTTCTGGATCAGGTTGACCAGCATCTGCCGTAGCATCCTCTCATCCCCCAGAATGCGGCATCCTGCGATGAGGACAGCAGGGCAAGGGTCTGTCCGCCCCTGTGTTTCGGTGCTGATCGCGGGAGACGCTCCGGGCTGGGCGGACGGACGTTTTATCGTCGGCGCTATGTCGAAAAGCTGCTGGAAGAAGAACGCGGCGCGTTGGGCGCGCTTGACCGGCAGGTCATCGCCAGTCTTGAAAGCGGCCAGTATATCTCGCAAAACCCTGAAGCCGTGACCGGGGAAGACGCCAGTTTCGGCGGGCGTATGGCCGATCGGGTGGCAAGTTTCGGCGGATCCTGGACGTTCATCCTTTTCTTTGCGCTGATTCTGATCCTATGGATGGCGGTGAACTCTCTTTGGTTCGCATCCCGGC
>NZ_JBARVQ010000635.1:0-2811 GCF_049646345.1 Albidovulum sp.
GGGGGAATCCTGAATCTCGAAAACCGCAACACGCTCTAAGCGTCCCGACGGCGCAGGCCTAAGGTCGGGTCGGTTTGAGCAGCGATTTGAGCGTGGCTGCCGGGTTTTCGGCGGACCAGATCTCGGCCCCAATTCCTAAGAAATCCGTGACCGGGGTCAGGTCGGCAATCAACGTTTCCGTCAGCCCCCCCTCGGCGACGATGGGCACCTCGATCACCTCCGACCACCAGGCAAAAAGATCGCGCTCGGCCTGCGCCCCGGTGCCGAGGGCGGTTTCACCCACAGGTCCGAACGCCACATAATCCGCGCCCGCCTCACCGGCAGTCATGCCCTCATGTCGCGAGGTGCCGCAGAACGTCCCGACGATCGCATCCGCCCCCAATGCCTTGCGGGCTTCGCGCAGATTGCGCGCGCCGTCAGTCAGGTGCACCCCGTCGAGCCCATGCCGTTCGACGAGCTTCAGATGGGTTTCGATCACCACGGCCACGTCGCGGTCATGCGCGACCTGCCGCACCGCATCCGCGGCCCGTCCGATCCGGTCCTCATCGCCACCGGCCAATGCAAGGCGGATACAGGCGATCCCCTCTGCATCGAGAACGGCGGCCAGACGGTCGGGGAAGACCTCCAGATCGAAATCAGGGGGCGTGATGAGGTAGATCTGCGGGCGGTCGTTTTCGGCCATTGTCGGCTCCGGGGTGTCACGGGTTCGGTGCCGATTAGCGCAGAATGCACGGTTTGGCTACGGGGGGCGTCACTTGGCGGGCAAGGTTTTCATGACTGTGCGGGGCAAGTGCCGGACCCTGGGTCAGCCCCCGCCGTGCCATTGCATGACCGCCGCCTTGCGATAAATGCCCGGCCAAAGTATCAGGCGCCCGACCTCAGGGGATTGTACCGATGCCAGACCTTCAGCCTGCCTTCATCCTCGTCCGGCCGCAGATGGGCGAGAATATCGGTGCCGCTGCCCGCGCCATGCTGAATTTCGGCCTCAGCCATATGCGGCTGACCGATCCGCGTGACGGCTGGCCCAATCCGCGTGCGGTGGCCATGGCATCGGGCGCTGCGGGCAAGGTGCTGGACCATGCCGGGGTTTTTGAAACGCTTCCCGAGGCGATCCATGATTGTGCCTATGTCTTCGCCACCACGGCCCGCTCGCGCGACCTGACCAAGCCGGTGATGACACCGGAACGGGCCATGGAACATGCCCGTGCGCTCTCAGCTTCCGGCCAGAAGGTCGGCATTCTCTTCGGCCCCGAACGCGCTGGGCTGGAGAATGAGGATATCTCCCGCGCCAATGCGATCATCTCAATCCCGGTGAATCCGGAATTCGCCTCGCTCAACCTCGGGCAGGCGGTGCTGCTTTGCGCCTATGAATGGCGCAGACAGGGCGATGCGACCCCGCCCGAGGTGCTGGAACTGGCGGGAACCGAACTCGCCTCGGCGATCGAGATTGAGAAGCTGGGCGATCACTATGAAGAACGGCTGGAAGAGGCCGGATACTTCTTTCCTGACACCAGGGTCGCGGGGATGAAGCTGACGCTTCGCAATTTCTGGAGCCGGATGCCGCTGACCCGGGCCGATGTGCAGACCCTGCACGGGATACTGCGCCAGATCCTGCGCAAGCGCGACGGCTAGGACGGGTCTTCCCCTGCCCGCAGGGATGCCGTTTACTTCCCATAATGGCAAAGCTATCTCTCGGACGACCCTGTGACATTGTCGCAAGGTCTGCCGCTGCTCTCCACACCGGGGTGCCGGCTCGGCTGGAAGACCTGCCATGGCCCGGTACGCCCTTGCCGGTTGGCGGGATGTCGGGAAGGATGAGAGTGGAGTGAACAATGACATCCCTGGACATGACGTTCGTGCGCAGCCAGTTTCCGGCCTTCGCGTCGGCAGGCCTGCAGGACAAGGCGTTCTTTGAAAACGCGGGCGGCTCATATGCCTGTCAGCCGGTGATCGACCGGTTGACGCGGTTCTACACCGAGCGCAAGGTGCAGCCCTACGGACCCTATGCCGCGTCGGCCGCGGGCGGGGAAGAGATGGACGAGGCGCGCAAGCGACTGGCCGCGATGATGGGCGTGAAGCCCCATGAGGTCAGCTTCGGCCCCTCGACCACCCAGAACACCTATGTGCTGGCGCAGGCCTTTCGGCGGCATCTGAAACCGGGTGAGGCGATTGTTGTCACGGATCAGGATCATGAGGCCAATTCCGGCCCCTGGCGACGGCTGGGGGAAGAAGGCGTCGAGATCCGCGAATGGAAGATCGACCCGGTGACAGGTCACCTCGACCCGGCGCGGCTGGCCCCCCTTTTGGCCGATGGCAAGGTGCGGCTGGTCTGCTTCCCGCATTGCTCGAACGTCGTGGCCGAGATCAATCCGGTGGCCGAGATCACCGCGATGGCCCATGCGGCGGGGGCGGTCACATGTGTCGATGGCGTCAGCTACGCGCCGCATGGACTGCCGAATGTGGCCGGTCTGGGGGCGGATATCTACCTTTTCTCGGCCTACAAGGTTTACGGGCCGCATCAGGGCATCATGGTGATCCGCGAAGATCTGGGGATGTGCCTGCCCAATCAGGGGCACTATTTCAACGGCGAGGCGCTTTACAAACGCTTCACCCCCGCCGGTCCCGATCACGCGCAGGTCGCGGCCTCTGCCGGGATCGCGGATTATTTCGACGCGCTTCATGCGCATCATTTCGACGCCGAACCGGATGCCGCGACACGGGCGGCAATGCTGCACGATCTGATGCGGCAGCACGAGGTGGCGGTGTGCCAGCCGCTGCTCGACTATCTCGGCTCGCGGAACGACCTGCGGC
>NZ_JBARVQ010000636.1:0-1562 GCF_049646345.1 Albidovulum sp.
GATATGAGTGGGGCGCTGGATCAGAAGGGCATCGCGGTCACGCTGATCCACGCAGGATCGCACAAGATCGACGCCAATCCGTATCAGCCCCTGCCCGAAGCCATCCGCGACCAGATGCAGCGTGAGCTGGAGGTCGTGCGATTCCTGTTCGCGGAAACTGTCGCCGCCGGTCGTGGCGAACGTCTGACGCAGACAGCGGCGCTGGCCACCGAAGCCGCCGTCTTTCGCGGGGCCGATGCCATTGCCGCCGGTCTGGCCGACGAACTCGCCGATCCTGTCACCGCCTTCCACGCCTTCCACGCCTTCGCCGCCGCACCGCGTGGCTCCACTTCCCCCAGCAGAAAGGGTCCACAGATGACCACCACGCCCACAGAAACCACGAACCCGGCTCCGGTTGCCGCACTTCCTGCCGCAATGCCAGCGGTCGCGGCAGCGCCAGAGCCGCCCGCTGCAGCGGCCGATGCTTCGCCCACTGCCATGACCGCAGACGCCATTCGCGCCGAGGCGGCCGAGGTGGCGCAAGTCTGCGCGCAGGCAGCGCGGCTGGGCGTGACCATTGACGCCGCCGATGCCGTCACCAAGGGGCTAAAGCCTGAAGCATTGCGCGCCCGGGTGTTGGCCGATCTTGCCGCCCGCAGCGATGCCGCTGGCATCATCGCCACCGCCCCGGCCGTTGCTGCGAAGGAAAGCCCCATCGTGGCCGCTGCCAAGAAAACCGCGACCGACGCCAAGCGCTGAACCAGCGCCTGCATCCCTCACCTGCCCCATCCCCCAAGACATGGAGACTGACCAATGCCCGTCCTGACGGAACCGCCCAGCATGGGCGATGTCCTCAAATATGAGGTCAACCCGAACTACACCCGTGAGGTGGTCACCCTGCTGATCGGCACCAACTTCCCCTCCGGTGCCGTCCTTGGCCGGATCACCGCCAGCGGCAAATACACTCTGTCCGCCGCAACCGGTGCAGATGGCGCGCAGGTCGCCGTCGCCGTGCTGCTTTACCCGGTGAATGCCACTCTGGCGGATGCGGTCGGCATCGTCGTCGCCCGTGGCCCCTCGATCGTGTCTCGCGCAGGCCTAGCCTACGAGGGCACGGTCAACGACGCGGCCAAGATCACCGCCAAGATCAGCCAGCTTGCCGCCGTCGGCATCATCGCCCGCGACGGCGTCTGACGCGCGACGTCGGCATCCCTTTCCCCAAATCCCCGGAGCACCCCATGACCATCGTTCGCAATCCCTTTGACGCTGGCGGTTACTCGCTGGCCGAAATGACGCAGGCTATCAACATCCTGCCCAACCTTTACACCCGCCTCGGCCAGATCGGCCTCTTTCGCTTCGAAGGCGTCACGCAACGGTCGGTGATCATCGAGCAATACGAGGGCGTGCTGAACCTGCTGCCCTCCGTCCCCCTCGGAGGCCCCGCCACTGTCGGCTCCCGTGAAGGCCGGTCGATGCGGTCCTTCGCCCTGCCGTGGATCCCGCATGATGACGTGATCCTGCCCGGCGATATCCAAGGCCAGCCCGCGCTGGGAGCTTTCGATGCAGCCGACCCGCTTGTGGAG
>NZ_JBARVQ010000637.1:0-3520 GCF_049646345.1 Albidovulum sp.
CCAAGATCAAGAATGCGGTCGGGCGTCTGCCGGGTGTCAGCGATGTGAATGTGGCAATCATGTCCGAACGGTTGAAGCTGACGCTGGCCGACTGAGCCGCGCGGTGTCCAGCTTGATTACTGCGCCAACTCGGTCTCCGGATGGCGGTGATCGGTCGCGCAGAGGGAATGGTCTCCCAGCACTTCGATCACCCGGCAGTCGGCTATCTTCCCGCCTGCGCATTGCACGACCATGCGTTCGAGTTCGGCTTTCAGCGCGGTCAGGCGGGCAAGGCGGCTTTCAACTTCGGCCAGTTGCGCTCTTGCGATGGCATCGGCGGCGGCACACGACTGGTCGGGTCTGTCCGAGAGGCTGAGAAGGTCGCGGATCGCTTCCAGCGTGAAGCCCAGATCGCGCGCATGCCGGATGAAGGCGAGCCGTTCCATCGCCTTGCGGCCATAGAGCCGCTGATTGCCCGCGCTGCGTTCAGCTTCGGGAAGGAGGCCGATCTGTTCGTAATAGCGGATCGTCGGAACCTTCACCCCGGCGGCCTCGCCCAGTTTTCCGATGGTCAGCATCAGATTTCCCTTGAAGCTATAGTTGCTAGAGACATTAAGTCTACGAATCAATAATGGCAACTGCCCCAGCTCGGGCGGGGGAGCGATCATGGCTGACAAGAATTCCGATACGACCAACACGACAGCAACTGTCGAATGGACCGTGACAGGCATGGATTGCGCCGCGTGCGCGACCAAGATCAAGAATGCGGTCGGGCGTCTGCCGGGTGTCACCGATGTGAATGTGGCAATCATGTCCGAACGGTTGAAGCTGACGCTGGCCGATGGCACCACACCGAGCGAAAAGATCGAAGGGGCCGTGCGGTCGCTTGGCTATCAGATCGAGCCGCGCAAGGCGGGGGCGAAGAAAGACTTCGTGCTTCCGGGTGCGGTGCCCGAGGATGACCACGACGAAGCCGAGGGCCACAGCCACGACGATGGCCATGATCACGACCATGATGATGCCGGGCAAGACCATTCGGGCCACGATCACAGTGAGGAAGATCACGCTAAGCACGATCATGCAGGCCGTGACGCTACCCCAAAGACCGCAAAGGCATATGCGCGCGACGACAGCGGTCACGGCAGCCCCGGCCATGTACATGACGACCCAGCTGACCGGGGCAAGCGCTGGTACCAGACAGGCAAGGGCAAGCTCGTCATCTTCACCGCCCTCTTGTTGGGTGCGGCCTGGATCATCGAGTATCTGGCGCCCGACATTGGGAAGTGGGCCTTCGTTGCCGCCTGTCTGATTGGGGTTGCCCCGGTGGCGCAGCGCGCCTTTGCCGCGCTGCGGATGGGCCAGCCTTTCACCATCGAAAGCCTGATGACCATCGCCGCCATCGGTGCGCTGTTCATCAATGCGGCTGAGGAGGCCGCGCTGGTTGTCTTCCTTTTCGCTGTGGGAGAGGTGCTGGAGGGCGTGGCCGCAGGCAAGGCACGGGACGGCATCCGGGCGCTGGCCAATCTGGTGCCCAAGACGGCGCAATTGGTCACCGGCGACACCACGCGCGAGGTGCCAGCGGCGACCCTGTCCGTCGGACAGACCGTTCTTGTGCGCCCCGGCGACCGGATTCCGGCCGATGGCGAGATCACCGACGGTACCTCGGGCGTAAACGAAAGCCCTGTCACGGGCGAAAGCGTGCCCAAGACACGCGGCCCAGGGGATCCGGTTTTTGCTGGGGCGATCAACACTGAGGCAGCCCTGCGGGTCAAGGTGACCAAGGGCCCCGAGGACAACACGATCGCCCGCATCATCCGCCTTGTCGAAGAGGCCGAAGAGGCCCGCGCGCCGACCGAACGTTTCATCGATCGGTTCAGCCGCTGGTATATGCCCGCCATTGTCGCCATAGCGGCTTTGGTGGTGTTGGTGCCGCCGCTGGCTTTCGGTCAGCCTTGGGACACTTGGGTTTATCGCGGCCTTGCGCTTCTGCTAATCGGCTGCCCTTGTGCGCTGGTCATCTCGGTCCCCGCCTCCATCGCTTCGGCCATGTCCACCGGGGCGCGGCGCGGGCTCTTGATGAAGGGTGGCGCCGTGATCGAGGCTGCGGCGAAGGTCGATGTCGTGACCTTCGACAAGACTGGGACGCTGACGCATGGCCGCCCGCAAGTGACGGATCTGGTGCTGTTCGGGGCCACCACAGAAGCCGAGCTTCTGGCCGTTGCGGCAGGGGTCGAAATGGGGTCGAGCCACCCGCTCGCCATCGCCATCCTGAACAAGGCCAAAGACGCAGGCGTGACCGCGCTGCCATCGCAGGATGCCAAGGCGCTGATGGGCAAAGGGGTTGTTGCAAACGTGGGCGGCGTGCCCGCATGGGTCGCCTCTCCGCGATACGCGATGGAACATGGCGGACTTGATGGCCTTGGCCTGCGGCAGGCTACGATCTTCGAAGAGGACGGCAAAACTGCCGTAGCTGTGTTCCGCGAGAAGACCCCGCTTGGCCTGATCGCCATGCGGGACGAGCCGCGGGCGGATGCCAAAGACGCAGTGCGCCAGTTGACGGCCATGGGGGTGACCTCGGTCATCCTGACCGGCGACAACCCGCGCACGGCCGCTGCGATTGCCGGAAGCCTCGGGCTTAGGTTCGAAGCTGATATGATGCCCGAGGACAAGCTCGCCTATATCCGCGAGATCGGCACCAAAGGCGGCGTGATGATGATCGGCGACGGCATCAACGACGCGCCGGCGCTGAAGCAGGCAAGCGTTGGCGTGGCGATGGGATCGGGCACCGATGTGGCGCTGGAAACCGCCGATGCGGCTATCCTGCGCGACCGGGTGACCGACATTCCCGCCACGATCCGCCTGTCGCGCGCGGCAATGGCCAATATCCGCCAGAACGTGACCATCGCGCTTGGACTGAAAGCCGTGTTCCTCGTGACCTCGGTCTTCGGTCTGACCGGCCTTTGGATTGCGATTCTCGCTGATACTGGTGCGACGGTGCTGGTGACCCTGAACGCTCTGCGCCTGCTGCGGTTCAACCCGGAACGAGAGGGCTGAGCAGATGATCTCCGGATTTGGCTGGGCCGCGTTGGCCCTTCTCTTCGGCTATCTCGCGCTGTTTTTCTGGGGCAGCGCCCTCGCTGCACAAGCAGCCGGTCGGCCGGTCTGGCTGTTCGCGCGCGCCACGGGACGCGACCGACTGGCCGCCATGGGGTTCCGCGTGGCCTTTGCGATCTCCTTCTTCGGGCCGCTCCTCTGGCTCGCCGTGCCAACGCTCCACAAGGTCGACCCGCTTTGGACCGAGGGGCGCGCCGCCCTCCTTGGCCTGATCGGGGTCTTTGTCGCGGGGCTTGGCGAGATGGTGGCCTTTGCCGCCCAGATGTCGATGGGATCATCCTGGCGCGTCGGCGTGGTGGACGGCGAAACCGGCGATCTGGTCTGCGGCGGGCTCTACCGGTTCAGCCGCAACCCGACGTTTGTGGGGCAAGCGGCACTGCTGGCAGGTGTTGCGATGGCGGTTCCCTCTCTCCCTACCGTCCTCGCC
>NZ_JBARVQ010000638.1:0-2064 GCF_049646345.1 Albidovulum sp.
CCCCTGCGGAGTCGCGACAAAACCGGGCATCGCAGAACCGGAAGCCAATCGCACGGCAGCGCCCAACCCCAATGTATCAAGATTGGGCATCCGCAATGGCCCAGACCGCCACTCTTCTGCCTTGCCCGCCGCACAGGCCTCGGCAATATGGCCCAGCGTATTTGCCCCGGTATCGGGCCTGTCACCGTTGAAAAAACAGTCCGCATCAGGCGCACCACCCGCGCCGACGCTGTCCATGACGATCAGAAAGGCCCGCGCCATCAACCGATCCTCTGGTGGATCAAAGGCGGTTCGTCGGGTTCATCCGGGGTGATCCGGATCGCGGCCAGAACCACCTCTCGCGCCTTCTCGGCATCGCCCGGATTGGCGGCGTGAATACGGACAATCGCCTCTCCCGCCTCGACCGGTTCGCCGATCGGCATGATCTCGGACAACCCGACCGAGGGGTTGATCCTGTCGCCACCGCGCAGGCGTCCGCCACCAAGGTGTACGACGGCATGACCCAGCGCCTCGCCGTCGATTTCGGCAATGAATCCATCCGCTTCGGCGGTGACATCAAAGAGGACCGGGGCAGCCGGAAGGCGGTCGGGATAACGTTCGACGAAATCTGTGGGTCCGCCTAAAGCCGCGACCATGCGGCCGAAGGTTTCCGCCGCGCGGCCGGATTCCAGCGCCTCTTCGATCTGATCGGCGCCCTCGCCCGCATCCTCGGCGAGCCCCGCCAAGGCCAAAGCCTCGCCCCCCAAAGCGACGGTCACATCCCAGAGTGCCTGATTGACCGCGACGCCGGTCAGCGTCTCCATCACCTCCAGCACCTCCAGCGCATTGCCCGCTGAGGATGCCAGAGGCTGATCCATGTCGGTGATCAGTGCTGCGGTCTTGCACCCTGCCCCGTTCGCGGTGTCCACGAGCGAGCGCGCCAAAGCTTCAGCCCGGTCCATATTCTTCATGAAGGCACCCGAGCCGACCTTGACGTCAAGGATCAGCGCCTCCAGCCCGGCGGCGAGTTTCTTTGACAGGATCGAGGCGGTGATGAGGTCGATGCTTTCCACCGTCCCGGTCACATCTCGGATCCCGTAAAGCCGCCGGTCGGCAGGCGCGATATCGGCCGAAGCGCCGACGATGGCGCAGCCGATCTCGGCCACCAGCCGGTTCAGTTCTTCGATGGTCACATCGCAGCGATAGCCGGGGATCGCCTCCAGCTTGTCCAAAGTGCCGCCGGTATGGCCAAGGCCGCGCCCCGAAATCATCGGCACGCAGGCCCCACAGGCGGCCAGAGCGGGGGCCAGCAGCAGCGAGGTGCTGTCGCCGATCCCGCCGGTGGAATGCTTGTCAATGACCGGGCCGGGCAGGTTCCATTGCAGCACCCTGCCACTGTCGCGCATGGCGCAGGTCCAGCCGACGCGCTCTTCCTCCGAGAGGCCGTTCAGGTACACCGCCATCGCGAAGGCCCCGGCCTGCGCATCGGTCACATCGCCCGAGGCAAGGCCATCCGCGAACCATTTGGCGGATTTCGCGGGCAATCCCTTGCCATCGCGGACCCCAGCGATGATCGTACGCGCATCCATCAGCTCCGCTCCATATGCTCGGCGGAGAAAACACCGGGCAGAAGGTCGCCGACGGTCGTTTCGAAGACCTTCCCGTCAGTTGTCGCCAGCGTCACCTTCGCATCCTGCCGACCGAATTCAGCCAGCTTCTGTCGGCAGCCACCGCAGGGTGAAACCGGCAGCGGGCTGTCGGCGATGACGGCCACCTCGGTCAGTTCGGTTTCCCCCGCCGCGACCATGGCGGCGATTGCGCCCGCCTCGGCGCAGGTGCCTTCGGGATAGGCCACGTTTTCCACGTTGCAGCCGCGATAGACCTCGCCCGAGCGCCCGCGAATGGCGGCCCCGACCTTGAAATGCGAATAGGGCACATAGGCGTTTTCCCGCACAGCGCGGGCCGCATCGATGAGTGACATCTCATTCTCCTTTTTGCGGTCCGAGACTGCGCCGGTGCAGGGCCGGATGCAAGCCTATCCGGCAAGCGTTGTCGCAAAGGCACCGGGCAGGCTGACTTCGAGAA
>NZ_JBARVQ010000639.1:0-10999 GCF_049646345.1 Albidovulum sp.
CCACCCCACGGGCAGGCGCTCGCCCGGCTTATGTTGTGCCAGTTGCAACGACCGCAAAGGGCTCTCCCGTCATTCGCCTCACGGGCTCATGAAGTACCGCTTTGCTGTTCACGTCGTCCGTCCGGCATGGGACCGTTCTCTGAGTTCCGGCAGGAAAACGGCATGCAACCGGACAGCGCAATCTGCCGTGATAATGCCGCGATCCGATGGTAAATCGTCCGTAAATGACCGGTGATTCGTCTTGGGCGACGCAAAGCGGGCCATTGTAACTGAGGTCTTACGAGACGCGTTTCATCGGCCGCTTCTGTCCTGAGGCAGAACACCCCGGACCCCGCAAGGGCCGGGGCAATATCCGGTGGATGGACCGTTTCCTATGGGGTTCACCCGGTCATGGCGACCACATTCAACTGGATCTACCTTGGAACGTCGACATCCATGCTCGACCCGACCGAGGGCAATACGCTTGCCGAGGGGCGCAACCTTTTCCTCGGCCAGACCTATGGGTCGGCGGCCGATCCGCTTTACACCCACATCACATCAACGACGATGATCAATAATGGCGGGTCGGCGACCGCACTTGATGCCAACAACACCACCGCCAACGACCAGTTCACGACAAATATCGGCGCGGGGACGCAGACCTTCACCTTCGACAGTTCCGTCCAGTACAACGCGACGATCACCTATGCCGATGGCACGACGGCGAGTGTCACCGCCGTCTTTCTGCAATCGACCACGGGGCAGATGTTCCTCGCCCCCGAATTCACGGCCAACACCGACACGACGGTCTATGAGGCCAAACCGATCCAGTCGATCACCTTCAACTCGGTCGCGCAGACCGGTGGGGACCTGACCATCGACCGGGTTCAGACCGGATTTGACGATGGCTGGGTCGAGGGGACCTCGGGCAATGACCTGATCAATGCGGGTTATGTCGAACCCATCGCCAATGGCTCGGACCGGATCGATGGTGGCGACGGCATTTCGGGTGCGGGCACGGCCTGGCAGGACGACCGGGTGCGGGCAGGCGCGGGCAATGACACGGTGCTCTCAGGCCTTGGCAACGACTATGTCGATGGCGGCACTGGCGCGGATTCCATCGATGGTGGCGATGGCAACGACTCGCTTTTCGGCGGTTCGGGAACCTTCAATGACACGATCCTGGGCGGCATCGGCAATGACACGATAGACGGCGGCGATGGCAATGACTCGCTGCTTGGCGGCGCAGGCACTGACAGCATCCTTGGTGGCGCCGGAAATGACACTGCCGATGGTGGCTCCGACGCCGACTATATCGATGGCGGCGACGGCAACGATTCCCTCTTCGGCGGCACCGGGGCCTTCAACGATACGATCCTTGGGGGCATCGGCAACGACACGATTGACGGCGGTGATGGCAATGACTCGCTGCTTGGTGGGGCTGGGACGGATTCCATTCTTGGTGGCACCGGCAATGACTTTGTCGATGGCGGCAGCGATGCCGACTTTATCGATGGCGGTGACGGCAACGATTCCCTCTTCGGCGGCACCGGAGCCTTCAATGACACGATCCTTGGGGGCATCGGCAATGACACGATAGACGGCGGCGATGGCAGTGACTCGCTGCTTGGCGGCGCGGGCACCGACAGCATCCTTGGCGGCACCGGAAACGATACATTCGACGGTGGTACCGGTGCGGACACGATGGTGGGCGGCACCGGCGATGACATCTTCCGCGGCATAACCGCAGGCGATGTGGTCGACGGGTCGGAGAATACCGGCGATAAAGACGTTCTGGACCTTGCCGCCTCTGGCTGGACCTGGGCTACGACGAACATCCTTTATTCGACCCCCGACCATGAAAACGGTACGGTCCAGTTCCTTGATGGCAGCGGCGCGGTCATCGGCTCGATGACCTTCTCGAACATTGAAACGATCGTGCCCTGTTTCACCCACGGAACACTGATCGAGACTGAAACGGGACCCGTCGCGGTCGAAATGCTGAAGGTGGGGGACCGCGTCCTGACGCTCGACCGCGGCTATCAGCCTGTCCGCTGGATCGGACGGCGCGACCTGTCTTCGGCTGACCTCGTCGCCAATCCGAAACTGCGCCCGGTCCTTTTTGCTCAAGGCTCCTGCAGGCAGGGACTGCCGTTGCAGGACATGCACCTTTCGCCGCAACACCGTCTGCTCTTGTCTGGGCATAGTACCGAACTCGTGACCGGCGAGGCCGAGGTCTTTGCCCCGGCGCAGCATTTCGTCGGCCTGCCGGGCATTGTTCAGGACAGCGGCGCTGCCGGGGTGAGCTACATCCACCTGATGTTCGACCGGCACGAGGTCATCCGCTCTGACGGGCTCTGGACCGAAAGCTTCCAGCCGGCGCTGGCGACTGTCTCGGGCATGGACGCGGCCCAACGAGAAGAAATAAATTCTCTCTTTCCCGGGCTTTGCGCGGCGAATTCAGCCGACTATCCTGCGGCAAGGTCGACGGTAAAACGGCACGAGGCGCGGGTGATCCTCGCCTCCTGACGCGAGGGAGTAGGCGATGCGGATATTGCGGGGGCTCTTCGCGCTGATCGTGCTGGGCGCGACGGGGTTTTTCGTGTTCGGCCCGGGCATTGCCGACCGGATGCAGAACCCGGTGACCGTGCACGATCCCTGGCCGGTCAGCCCGGCGGCGAAAGCGATGCATGAGCGGCTGATCATCGGTGACCTGCATGCCGATGCGCTGCTTTGGAACCGCGACCTGACAAAACGCTGGACCCGCGGGCAGGTCGATCTGCCGCGTCTGGCCGAGGGCAATGTCGCGGTGCAGGTCTTCACCACGGTGACCAAGAGCCCCTCTGGCCTGAACTATGAGGAAAATGCCGCCGATGCGCGCGACGACGTCACGCTGCTTTACATCGGCCAGTTGCGCCCGTTCCGGTCCTGGCGCGACCTGACCGAACGCGCGCTGGAACAGGCGCGGCAACTGGAACGGGCCGAGCGAAAGGCCCCCGAGGCGCTGAAGATCGTTCGCTCCCGCGCCGATCTGGCCGAGGTTATGCGGCGGCGGGGCGAGGGCGAGCAGGTTGTCGGCGGCATTCTTGGTGTCGAGGGTGGCCACGCCCTGATGGGCGAGATCGGCAATCTGGGCCGGCTCTATGATGCGGGGTTCCGGCTGATCGGGCTCACGCACTTCTTCGACAACGCCCTTGGTGCCTCGCTCCATGGCGAGGCCGGTGGCGACAAGGGGCTGACAAAGTTCGGCCGTCAGGTCGTGCAGAAAATGGTTGAGAAGCAGATGATCATCGACCTCGCCCATGCCTCGCCCACCATGGCGCGCGAGGTGCTTGGGATGGTCGATGTGCCGGTTGTCGTCAGCCATACCGGCATCCGCAGCCATTGCGATACGGTGCGCAATTTCCCCGACGACCTGATGCGGGATATCGCCGCGAAAGGCGGGCTGATCGGTATCGGCTATTGGGCGGATGTGACCTGCGACGACACACCTGCGGGTATTGCAGGCGCCATCATCGCAGCTATCGGTGTGGTAGGCGCAGATCACGTGGCGCTCGGCTCGGATTTCGATGGCGCGGTTCGGACCAGCTTTGACACCTCGGAACTGGCCGCGCTGACCCAGGCGCTGATCGACCGGGGGCTGGACGAGGCGGTGATCGCCAAGGTGATGGGTGGCAACATGATCCGGTTTCTGCAGGAGGCTCTGCCGGAGGCATGATCCTCGCTGCATGCGCCTTCACAGGGTTTTCCAGGCCCGCATGGGGCTGGCTCGGGCCATGCGGGGGCTCAACATGACCTTGCCTCAAGAAGAATTCGGTTGAAAGACGCGGCAGTCTCGGCCAACAAACGGCCTCACACCCGAGCGGAGGGCCCATGACCCATAGAATCGCCATTCTCGGCGCGTCCGGCTATACCGGGGCCGAACTTGTCCGGATCATCGCCACTCATCCCGCGATGGAAATCGAGGCCCTGTCCGCCGACCGCAAGGCGGGGCAGGAAATGGCCAGTGTCTATCCGCAATTGCGGCACCTGAAGCTGCCGGTGCTGTCGACCATTGAAGAGATCGACTTTTCGAAAATCGACCTTTGTTTCGCCGCCCTGCCACACGGGCTTTCGCAGGCTTTGGTGCGCGACCTGCCGAATTCGGTGAAGGTCGTCGATCTTGGTGCCGACTTCCGGCTGCGCGATCCTGCGGCATATGAAAAGTGGTACGGCGCGCCGCATGTGGCCGTGGATTTGCAGAAAGAGGCGGTCTATGGCCTGACCGAGTTTTACCGCGACGACATCCGCAAGGCGCGGCTGGTGGCCGGGACCGGCTGCAACGCCGCCACCGTGCAATTCGCGCTCAGGCCGCTGATCGAAGCCGGACTGATCGACCTCGACGACATCATCTGCGACCTGAAGAACGGCATCTCCGGCGCCGGGCGGTCGCTCAAGGAAAACATGCTGTTCACCGAGCGGCAGACCGACGTGCTTGGCTATAGTCAAGGCGGCAAGCACCGGCATCTGGGAGAGTTCGATCAGGAATTCAGCGCCCTTGCGGGCCGGAAGGTCGAGATCATGTTCACCCCGCATCTTGTGCCCATGTCGCGCGGAATCCTTGCCTCGTGCTACGTCAAGGGCGATCCGCAGGCGATCCATGCGGCGCTGACCGGGCGCTACGCCGATGAGCCCTTCCTGACCGTCCTGCCCTTTGGTCAGGCGCCGGGAACGGGTGCTGTAGCGGGGTCGAACTTCTGCCATATCGGCGTGGTGGGCGACCGCAAGACGGGCCGCGCGCTGGTCGTGGCCGCACTCGACAACCTCAACAAGGGCTCCTCGGGTCAGGCGGTGCAGAACGCCAACCTGATGCTGGGGCTCGATGAGACCGCCGGGCTGATGCTCGCGCCGGTTTTCCCGTGAGGATCATATGAAGGGTCTGAAAAAACAGCGCCGCATCCAGATCATCGTGCTTGCCGCCGTCGCGATGGCGGCAAGTTTCGGTGCCTTCTACTATGCCGCCCCCGACGCGCTGCAATATTTCCGCTCGCCCAGCGAGGTGGCCGAAAAGGCCCCCGGCCCGAATGAGACGTTTCGCATCGGCGGGCTGGTCGAAGACGGCAGCCTCGTGCGCGGTCAGGGCGCCGCAATCACCTTCAGCGTCACCGATGGCGGCGCTGCGATCCCGGTGAGATACGAAGGCGTCCTGCCCGACCTTTTCGGTGAAAACGAAGGCGTTGTCGCCACCGGAAAGCTGATCGATGGCACATTCGAAGCCACAGAAATCCTTGCCAAGCATGATGAGACCTACATGCCCAAGGAAGTGATCGACGCGCTGAAGGAGCAGGGCGTCTATGTCGAACCGGACGCTGCCCCAGCGACGAATTAACCTTTCGGCCCGAGCCTTCCCCAGAAGCGAAGGGGAAGGCCGATGCAGACAGTCACCGACATTGCCAAAGCCATCGTCGCCCGCGAGGGCGGCTATGTGAATGACCCCGACGATCCCGGCGGGGCCACCAATCACGGTGTGACCATCCACACAATGCGGCGCCTCGGGCTCGACCTGACCGGCGATGGCAGGGTGACCGAGGCGGATGTGCAGCGCCTGAGCCGCGATCAGGCCACCGATATCTTCGTCGAACATTACTACCGTCGCCCCCGCATTGCCGAACTGCCCGAGGCTTTGCAGGCGTCAGTCTTCGACATGTATGTGAATGCCGGGTCGAACGCAGTGAAGGTGCTGCAAAGGCTCTTGAACGAGATGGGACATGACCTGACTGTCGATGGCGCTCTCGGACCGATCAGCATCGCCGCCGCCCACAAGGCCTGCGCGGACAAGCCCGATCTCGTGGCCGACGCCTATGGCATCGCCCGTCGCAACTACTACTACGCGCTGGCCGATGCCCGCCCCGCGAGCCGCAAATACGCGCGCCGCCGCGATGGCGGCAAGGGTGGCTGGATCACAAGGGCCGAGGAATTCATCTCACCCCGCTTCCACCTGACCGAGGCCGAGCACCGGACAAGGACCGCAACATGGGCCTGATCGGACGTATCCTGGGCGGTCCCTCCGCCACCAGCGCTCTCGGTCAGGCCGCGACCAATGTGGCCGAGGTTTTTCGCCCCAATGCCACGAAAAAGATGCAGGCCGCCCATGATGCCTATATGGCCGCGCTTGGCGAATTCGGCACCGAGTTTCAATATGTTGGCGATGGCGTCTTCGATCGCTTCGTCAATGCGCTGAACCGACTGCCCCGTCCGATGCTGGCTTTGGGCACGCTCGGACTTTTCGTTTACGCCATGGTCGACCCCGACAGCTTTACCCGCCGCATGGTTGGGCTGAACTATGTGCCCGAGCCGCTCTGGTGGCTTCTGGCCGCCATCGTCGGTTTCTATTTCGGCGCACGCGAGGCACATTACTTCCGCACCCGGCCACAGATATCGATGCCGACGCCAAAACCCGCCGCCGGAGCCCCGGACAATGCGGCACTCGCCGAATGGCGTCGGGAAATAGGGGGATGAAGCGGAAAGGCCCTTTTGGATGAACGAAGAACCGGTCGGGAAAGTTATCACTTCGGAAGCGTATCCGCAGATCGAGTTGGCGGCTTTCGGAACTTGTCTGCCATTCACAAATACGCCCAGTCGCCCGGAGTCACGCTGCGGGCACCAGGCGAATTAGACAAAACGCAGAGTTCCGCTCCGCGCTCAGACCTGACCAGCACCGTTTGGTGACATAGCCAAATCTCATCAATCCGCCGCTACGCCCTCAATCGCTTTGTCTTGGAACCTTCAGGCCGTTGCAGCGTTGGTCTTGACGGCAAGCTGCCCGCCTGCCCAGAGGCGCAGTATCCTGAACGCGATCACCGGAATAGCCAGCGTGGTGAGCGCCAGCAAGCCCACCCCTGGCCAGTGCCAGATGCCGCCCAGCGCCAGCCACAGCGACGCGGTCGCCGCCGCCGGAAAGGTCAGCGCGCCCCAGAGCGGCGAAAATCCGGCCGCCACGACCCAGACTGCGCGCGCTGCCAGCGATGCGACCAGTATCGCCGCAAGCGCCGCAAAGACATGTGCAACCGAATGAAACTCGAACCCATATGCCACCAACCCCAAAAGCGCGGCAGGTGCCACATGGATCGCCAGCAGCGGACGCAGGGGCGCAGGTACGGTTTCCTTCACGAGTTGATCGGCACTGATGGCCCAGATCGCCACCGCGATCAGTGCAGTGACGCCCAGAATAATAAAGGCTGTCCCATAAAACTCGAGCGCATTGGCGGCGAGTCCACCGATGATGAAGCCGACGAAATTGAGGTGCCAGACCGGGGTGACCCGTCGTTGCTCGGCCGGTCCTGTCGCGAAGACATAGATGAGAAGCAGAACCAGAGCCCCATGGACGGTGAAAGCGGCGAAGAGCAGCCCGAGGGCAACCTCAGATGCGTATGGGACGAATGTGAGGGACAGCAGGTAAAGACACAGCACCATCGCCCCGACACCCGCCCTGCCCGGCAGAATGCGCAACTCCTCAACGATCACAGCCGGTCGGCGGAACATCTTGCCGCAATAGGCCAGAAGCGCGAAGAGGTAGAGCAGCGTCACCGCACCAAGGATCGCTTCACCAATACCGGCGGGCACGCCCGCGACCTCGGTCGCCCGGCGCCATGCAAGACCCAGACCGAAAAGCCCCATGATCGCCGGGAAAAGCGCCGGAGGTGTCCGGCGCCACAGCCCCGGTTTTGTCGGCGCCGGAGGTTTGAATGCCATTTCCGTCATCCCTGACTGTGTGTTGCGATCATGATGGCGAAGAGGTCCGGGGCTTTCGAGGGGCGGCAGCGCACCATCTGAAACTTTCCGGCAGGTTGCGGCATTTCGGTCGCGCCAATGTGGGTCGGGGCTTACTTCCGGCAGGAAACATGGCAAGACTTGCCTGACGGTGACATGGGGGGCAACAGATGGGCGGACATGGATATGACAGCGGGCGGCTGAACCTGCCCTTCGTCGGGATTTCGACCTTTGGCAAGCGGCCTTATGTCGAGGACTGGACCCGGATCGACGCCGATGCCGCGATCCTGGGGGCACCTTACGACTTCGGCACCCAGTTCCGCCCCGGTGCCCGTTTCGGCCCCCGCGCGGTGCGCGAGGCCTCAACGCTCTTTTCCTTCGGCCATGCCGGGGCTTACGACCATGAGGACGACGCGACCTATCTTGGATCGGATGTGCGCATCGTCGATCTTGGCGACGCCGATATCGTCCATACCGACACCGAGCGAAGCCATGCCAATATCGAGGCCGGCGTCCGGGCGATCCTGAAGGCAGGGGCCCTGCCCGTCGTCATCGGCGGCGACCACTCGGTCAACATCCCCTGCATCCGCGCCTTTGACGCTCAGGGACCGATCCACATCCTGCAGATCGACGCCCATCTCGATTTCGTCGACGAACGCCACGGCGTGCGCCACGGCCACGGCAACCCGATGCGCCGCGCGGCCGAGAAGGGTTATGTGACCGGTCTGACGCAGCTTGGCATTCGCAACGTCTCATCCACCGCGAAGGAAGGTTATGAGGCCGCCCGCGCGATGGGTGCCGATATCCTGTCGGTGCGGCAGATCCGCAAGCTCGGGGCCGAGGCGGTTCTGGCGCGCATCCCCAAGGGCGCACGGCTTTACGTCACCATCGACATTGACGGCTTTTGCCCCTCGATCGCGCCCGGCACCGGTACGCCGAGTCATGGCGGCTTTCTGTATTACGAGGTGCTGGAGCTTTTGCAGGGGGCTGCGCGGGCACATGAGGTCGTCGGGATTGATCTGGTTGAAGTCGCGCCCGACTACGACCCGACAGGGTCTACCGCGATCCTTGCCGCACAGGTGCTGCTGAATTTCCTCGGCTTCATCTTCCACGCTCGCGGGAAAGCATCCGGAAGGCTTGAATGACAACAACCGCCGCCCCGCGCGACATCGCCGTCCACCGTCCCGTCGCGGCGGCATTGTGGATGATCGGCTCCATCGTCGGGTTTTCAGCGCTGGCCGTGTCGGGGCGGGAGATCGGCACAAACCTCGATACGTTCGAAATGATGCTCTACCGGTCGCTCATCGGGGTGATCGTCGTGGTGACCTTCGCCACGACAACCGGGCGGTTGAACCAGATCGAAGCCCGCCATCTTGGCCAGCATGCTGTGCGCAACGTGATCCATTTCGCAGGGCAGAACCTCTGGCTCTATGCGCTGGCTCTCATTCCGCTGGCGCAGCTATTCGCGGTTGAATTCTCCAGCCCGCTGATTGTCGCGCTGACCGCGCCGTTTTTTCTGTCCGAACGCATGACGCGCACCAAATTCATGGCGGTGCTGCTTGGCTTCAGCGGCATCCTCATCGTCGCGCATCCGTTTGGCGCGGGCGGCCTCTCTATCGGTCTGATCGCAGCCCTTCTCTGCGCCCTTGCATTCGCGGGCACGGCCATCGCGACAAAGCGCCTGACCCGGGTCGCACCGGTCGCCAGTATCCTCTTCTGGCTGGCGGTGATGCAATCGGTCTTTGGCCTTGTCTGTGCAGGCTATGACGGCGATATCGCACTGCCGGGGGCCGAAACAATGCCCTGGGTCATGGTGATGGGTCTGGCCGGGCTCGGCGCGCATTTCAGCCTGACCAAGGCGTTGACGCTGGACCCCGCCTCCATCGTCACCCCGGTCGATTTCCTGCGCCTTCCGGTCATCGCCTTGATCGGAACCGCAATTTACGCCGAACCTCTGGACCAATGGGTTCTGATCGGCGGCTGTGTGATCCTGATCGCAAACTGGATAAATGTCCGCTCCGGCAAAGTTTCCGTGGCGTAACAACTGGAACGCGATAGAATGAGACGTGACGTCATTAATTGACGTGCGCGTCAAGGCCTGACTAGGGTTCGTTAAAAAAACAAGCAACCACGAACGCGTTTGGGATGAGGAAAAAATGAAGAAAGTATCAAGCATCGCTGCTGTTGTGGCACTTAGCGCAACCACGGCAGTTGCCGGAGGAGTGGACCGGTCAGGACAGTCCACGTCAATTCTGTTCGAGCAAGGAAACTATCTGGAGTTTAGTCTTGGGTCAGTTTCACCTTCAGTTTCAGGAACCGCAGTCGCGTTGCCGTTCCCGGGCTTGCAAGGTGCGAAATCTGGCGACATGTCAGGTGACTACACACAATTCAGTGCGGGTTACAAACACAGGTTCTCGAACTCTCTTGAAGCTGCGGTCATCATCGACAAGCCCTTCGGCGCGGATGTCGACTATCCGGTCGCGACCGCTCTGCCCGCCTATTACGCGAACGGATCGACAGCGACGCTCAAATCCTCTGCGATCACCGGGATCCTGAAGTACAAGACACCGCAGAACATCAGCATATTCGGCGGCCTTCGCTACCAGACCCTGTCAGCCGAAGCGTCAATTCCGTTCATCGCCACCTATAACGCAAACGGTTCCCGTGATGGTGGCTTGGGCTACCTTGTGGGTGTGGCATGGGAAAAACCCGAAATCGCCGCGCGTGTAGCGCTGACCTACAACTCGAAGATCAAGCACAAACTTGACACGGCCGAAACGTCCTTGGCCACGCTCGGAGCTACCCTGACTTCGGTGACCGAGGTCGAAACGCCGCAATCGGTCAATCTCGAATTCCAGACCGGAATCGCTGCGGACACACTTCTGTTCGGGTCGATCCGGTGGGTTGAGTGGAGTGCATTCGACATCACGCCGGCACATTACCAAGCGATCACAGGCGGCGCTTCGCTGGTGTCCTACGATGACGATACGATCTCGTACTCGTTGGGTGTCGGTCGCAAATTCAACGAAAACTGGTCGGCTGCTGTCACGCTCGGTTACGAAAAGCCCACGGGTGGCTTCTCGTCCAACCTCGGTCCGACCGATGGCTACCGCAGCATCGGCCTTGGTGCGACCTACACGATGGACAACGTCAAGATTACCGGCGGCGTTCGCTACGTCGATATCGGTGACACTCAGACGCAACTCGGTGCCATCCAGCCCTCGGCTGACTTCAAAGACAACGATGCCGTCGCGTGGGGCATTCGGATCGG
>NZ_JBARVQ010000640.1:0-11484 GCF_049646345.1 Albidovulum sp.
GCGCAATTTCGGCATGGTTTTTCAAGGCTACGCGCTGTTCCCGCATATGTCCGTGCGTCAGAACATCGCCTATCCGCTCGATGTGAGGAAACGCCCCAAGGCCGAGATCGAAGCCCGCGTCGATGAGATGCTGGACCTCGTCCAGTTGCAGGAGTTCGGCCACCGTTTGCCCGGCCAGCTTTCCGGCGGCCAACAGCAGCGTGTGGCGCTGGCGCGTGCGCTCTGTTTCGCACCACCGGTGCTTTTGCTTGATGAGCCCTTGGGTGCCCTGGATAAGAAGCTGCGCGTCGAAGTGCAGGACCAGCTCAAGGACATTCACCGCCGCGTCGGCACCACCTTCATCTATGTGACCCACGATCAGGAAGAGGCGCTGTCGATGTCGGACCGCATCGTGATCATGCAAGCCGGCCGCATCGAACAGGTCGGCACGCCCGAAGAACTGTATCAGAAGCCCCGCACCCGCTTTTCCGCGAGCTTCCTTGGCAAGTCGAACTTCCTGACACGCGACGGCGCGCTTTACGCGCTGCGCCCCGAAAAGATCGACATCGCGCCGAAGGGGCAAGGCAAGGGGCCGAACACGGTCAGCGGCACCGTCCGCGCGATGACCTATTTCGGCTCGGTCCTGAAATACGACGTCACTGTGCCGGGGATGGATGAGATCGAGGTCGATGCCGATGCCTGGCGCGGCGGTGCACCCGTGGCCGAGGGCGCGGAAGTGGACCTCAGCTGGTCCGACGCGGCAGCGGTAAGACTGGACGCAGACTGAAGACCCATAGCGGGGTGGGAGGAACGGACCCCGCAACTGAACCGGGCGGCAAGCCCGGCCAACATGGAGGAGACCAGAATGCACGACAAGCAATTCATGCGTGAGACGGCGCTGGAAGGCGCCAAGGCGTTCAAGGAAGGCCGGATGGACCGGCGGTCATTCCTTGTGCTCTGCGGCATGGCGGGAATCGCGACCCAGTCGGTGATCGCGGGCGATGCCGAGGCGGCGGCGAATGAAATCGTCATTTGGAACTGGGGCGGCCAGTCCGAGGAATGCCATGGCAAGGCGATCGGCGATCCCTTCACCGCAGAAACCGGCATGCCACTGAAATTCGACACGTCCGGCCCGCTGCAAGGCAAGATCAAGGAGATGGTCGACAGCGGCAACGTCACTGCCGATGTCTGCGACGCCGACCTTTTCGACGCTGTGGCGCTTGGGCCGTCGGGCCATCTGGAAGCCATCGATTATGACGTCGTCTCGAAGGATCGCACCCTGCCGCAATACGCGCTGGAGCATGGCGTCTCGATCATCCTTTACGGCTATGCCTTCGTCTATGACACCGAGGTGTATGGGGACAATCCGCCGAACTCCTGGGCCGATTTCTTCGATACGGCAAAGTTCCCGGGCAAACGCTCGCTCTACAAATGGGCCAATGGTTCACTGGAAAGCGCGCTTCTGGCGGATGGCGTCGCCAAGGACGCTCTCTATCCGCTCGACATGGACCGGGCGCTGGCCAAGATCAAATCGATCAAGGATGACAGCCTTTACTGGGGGTCCGGCTCCGAGGCGCATTCGATGGTCGTCAATGGCGAGGTCTCGATGGGCATGGTCTGGCAGAACCGGGGCCGCAATATCGAGAACGACACCGACGCTCGCTACAAGCTGGTGATGAACGAAGCCCTTGCCATGCCGGGCGCCTATATCGTGCCGAAGGGCAATCCGGCCGGGCGCGAGGCCGTGATGAAATTCATCGCGACCGCGCAGGGTGTGCCATCACAGCTGACGCTCTTGGACTGTCTCGGCATGACGCCCTCGAACCCCGAGGCCTTTGCCCAGATCCCCGAGGACCAGCAACCCTACGCCATCACCTCGGCGATGAACATCGACGGCATCGTCTACAACGATCCGACCTGGTGGGGCGAGAATGGCGGCGATGCCGTCAACGCCTTCCTCGACGCGATCTCCTGATCCTCGACCCCGGCGGTGCCGCTCCCGCGCCGCCGGGCCCAAAGACTTGGCACGGGCCTTCGGGCCCGGCCCTTTTCCCCCAATTTTTCGGACGCACACGGATGAACGGCTCCCCCCTCTCACGCATCGGCACCGGCTGGCTTCTTGTCCTGCCGTTCCTTGCGCTTGTGGTGACGCTGTTTCTTGGGCCCATTATCAACATCCTGTGGCTGAGCGTGACCGACCCTGAACCGGGCCTTGGCAATTACGCCGCCCTCGTCACGTCGGAAAGCCTCGCGGGCATCCTCTGGACGACGATCCGCATCTGCGTGATCACGACCGCATTCTCGGTGATCTTCGGCTATTCCATCGCCTATGCGATGGTCCATGTCGCCAAAGGCAGCCGCAACCGGATGCTGAGCCTTTTGCTGGTGTCGTTCTGGATTTCCGTTCTGGTCCGCACCTTTAGTTGGCTCATGCTTCTGGGCCGCAAGGGGCTGGTGAACGAAACGCTGGTGAATATCGGCATCATCGCCCAACCGATCGAGTTCATGCGCAATGAACTGGGCGTGTTGATCGGCATGGTGCACTACATGGTTCCCTATGCCGTCCTGCCGCTTCTGGCGGTGATGCAGAACATCGACACCCGCGTTCTGTCGGCCTCCCGCAGCCTTGGTGCCACCGGCAACCAGACCTTCTGGCGGGTCTATCTGCCCTTGACCAAGCCCGGCCTCGTCGCTGCATCACTGCTGGTCTTCATCCTCTCGCTCGGCTTCTACGTGACACCCGCGATCCTTGGCGGTGGCAAGGTGCTGATGGTGGCAGAATACATCTCGGTCCAGATCCTCGTGACATTGCGCTGGGGCACGGCGGCGATGCTGGCAGCCCTGATGCTCTTCGGGGTGCTCGCGCTTCTCTTCCTGATGTCGCGCTTCATGAAGCTGTCGACAATCTTCGGGGGGGCAAAGGCATGAGGCGCAGCTTTTCCGAAACCCTGAACCGCTACTGGGCATGGCTTCTGCTTCTCTTCCTCGTGGCCCCGGCGCTGATCGCCATTCCGGTTTCGCTGACGCCGAAACGGTTCATGTCGATGCCCAAGGGGGAAATATCGCTCAGGCATTTCGACAAGCTATTCGGCAGTGAAGAATGGATGTCGAGCTTCTGGCAAAGCGCCGTCATCGGCCTCACATCGGCGGCCCTTGCCACAACGCTCGGCACGCTCTGCGCCATCGGTCTCTGGCGGGTTTCGTCGAAATGGGGTGAGGCGGTGCGGGCCTTTCTGCTGCTGCCGCTGGTGGTGCCGCCGATCATCTCGGCCATGGCATTCTACCGCTTCATGGTGCCATTGGGCCTGATCGACACCTATCCCGGACTGATCCTTGCCCATACCGTTCTTGGCGCGCCCTTGGTGCTGATCACCGTCTCGGCCTCACTCGCGGGCTTCGATCCGCGGCTTGAACAGGCCTCGCGCAACTTGGGCGCCTCGAACTGGACGACGATGCGGCGGGTGATCCTGCCATCCATCCGTCCCGGCGTGCTGGCGGGTGCCATCTTTGCCTTCATCGCGTCATGGGACGAGATTGTCGTGACGCTCTTCCTGTCGAAATTCAACGTCTACACCCTGCCCCGCCGCATGTGGAACGGTATCCGCGAAAACACCGACCCGACGGTCGCTGCTGCCGCCGTCGTGCTGATCGCCATCACGCTGATCTTCTTCATCATTCAGGCGCTGAACGCGCGCCGAACCCGCAATTCCGGAGAGACCTGATGACCCTCACCCTGTCGCATGAAGACGAACTGCTGCGCGCCTCGGTCCGCGCCTTTCTGGACCGTGAAGTGATCCCGCATGAGGAGCTGGTCGATCAGACCGGCGAAGTGCCCGAAGAGATCGGCCGTGGGATCGAGGCGAAGTCCAAGGAACTTGGCCTGTTCGCCGCCAATCAGCCCGAACGTGTCGGCGGGGGCGGCCTCAACTACACCCAGATGGCGATCATCGAACGTGAATTCGGGCGGACGAGCCATGCGCTGCATTCCTGGATCGCGCGTCCGACAGAGCTTCTTCTGGCCTGTGAAGGCGAGCAGATCGAGAAGTACCTTCTTCCTTGCGTCAGCGGCGACAAGCGCGAGCTTTTTGCCCTGACCGAGCCGGGCGCGGGATCGGACGCTATGGGGATGGCGACCCGCGCCCGGCCGGAAGGGGGGGACTGGATCCTCGACGGGATGAAACACTTCATCTCGGCCCCGACCATGGCCGATTTCGCCATCGTCTTTGCCGCGACCGGGGTCGATGAAACAAAGCGCGGGCCAAGGAAGCGCGTCACCGCTTTTCTGGTCGACCGCGACACACCCGGCGTCGCCTTCCGCGAAGGCAGCAAATGCGTCTCCAACCGTGGCTACAAGACCTATGAGCTTATCTTCGACAATGTCCGGCTTGGCCCCGGTCAGGTTCTGGGCGAAGAGGGCAAGGGGTTTGAACTGGCCGGGAAATGGCTGGGCATGGGCCGGGTCTGGATCGGCGCGTCCTGCTGCGGCAAGGCCGAGCGGCTGATCGAACTCGCCACCGACTGGTGTGCCAGCCGCAAGCAGTTCGGCCAGCCCATCGGCCAGTTTCAGGCGACCGGCTTTCGCCTGGCCGACATGACAATCGGGTTGCGCACCGCGGAACTTCTGGTCGCCGATACCGTGCGCCGCGCCGATCAGGGGATCATGACGGACAGCGATGCGGCGATGGTCAAGGTCTATTGCTCTGAGATGCTGAACAAGGTCGCCGACGACACCGTGCAGGTCTTTGGCGGCATGGGGCTGGTCGAAGAAATGCCGGTCCAGCGTCTCTGGCGTGATGCACGGATCGAACGGATCTGGGACGGCACGTCCGAAATCCAGCGCCACATCATCACCCGCGCAATCCTGAGGCCGCTTGGGGCATGACGCCGGATCGTCGCGCCAATCTGAATCGGCTTCTGAACCCGCGCCACATCGCCTTCATCGGCGGGCGCGATGCCGAGGTCGCGATCAAGGAAGCCGACCGGCGCGGGTTTCTGGGGGACATCTGGGCGGTGAACCCCAAGCGCGACACACTTGGCGGTTATCCCTGCTATCGCAACCTAGCCGACCTGCCCGAAGCCCCCGACGCCGTGTTCCTTGCCGTCCCCGCGCCTGCCGCAGTTGAGGCGGTACGCGAACTGGCGGCAATGGGGGCCGGGGGCGTCGTCTGCTACACGGCGGGGTTCCGCGAGGCGGGCGCCGGGGGGGCAGAGCTGGAACGCCAGTTGATCGAGGCTACGGAGCAGATGGCGCTGATCGGCCCCAATTGCTATGGCATGATCAACTATCTCGACCGCGCGGCACTCTGGCCCTTCGCCCATGGCGGGTCATGCCCCGGCTGGGGTGCTGCGATCATCACCCAATCCGGCATGCTTTCGTCCGATATCACAATGGCGCAGCGCTCGCTGCCCCTCACGCATATGATCTCGGGCGGGAACCAATCGGTGCTGACGATCGAGGATTTCGTCGATCACCTCGCCGATCACCCCGCCGTCCGCGCAATTGGCATCCACATCGAAGGCCTGCGCGATGTCCGTGCGTTTGAGGCCGCCTGCCTCAAGGCGCTCGACCGGGGCGTGCCGGTCGTGGCGCTGAAAACCGGATCGTCGCAGATCGGCGCCAGCCTGACGGTCAGCCATACCGGATCACTCTCGGGCGCGGACGATCTGCACAATGCGCTCTTTGATCGCTGCGGCGTGATCCGTGTTAAGAACCCTTCAGAACTACTTGAAACCCTGAAGTTTCTTTGCGTTTCTGGCGCGCCGAAGGGTGGCCGTGTCGCGGGGTTCACCTGTTCGGGTGGCGGGGCGACGATGCTGGCCGATCACGCCGAAATCATCGGGCTCGACTTCCCGGTTTTCGATGACGCAGCCCGCACGGAACTGGCGGCGATGTTGCCGCCCATCGCCACCGTTTCGAACCCTTTAGACTATACGACACCGATCTGGGGCCAGCCCGAAATCACCGGCCCCGTCTTCGGGCGCGCCATGGCGCTGGCGCAGGCCGATGCGGCACTGCTGGTGCAGGACTACCCGGCGGCGGGGCTCGACGAGTCGAAGGTCTTCTACCTCAACGACGCGAAGGCCTTTACCGAGGCCGCCCATAGCCGCGGCATCCCCGCCGCGATCTGCGCCACCCTGCCCGAAAATATCGACGCCGACACCCGCGACATGCTGATCGCCCGGGGCATTGCCCCGATGCAGGGGATCGACGAGGCGCTGAACGCAATCCACGCGGCCACGCGCTGGAGCGCTTTGCGCAGCCGGATCGCCGGGGCGCAACCGGCACCCCTCCTGCCAGCCCGCGCTGCGGACGCTTTGACCATGATCGATGAAGCCAGAGGCAAGGCACGCCTCCGCGACTTCGGCATAGACGTGCCGGAGGGGCGTCTGGTCAACGGCGACAAAGTCGTGGAAGTCGCTGACACACTGGGCTTCCCGGTCGTTCTGAAGATGATGGGGCCACGTCTTGCGCACAAGACCGAGGCGGGGGCCGTTGCGGTCGGGTTGACGGATACGGGCGCATTGATGACCGCGCTTGAAACCATGCGGCACTCGGTCAGGACGCATGATCCGCAGGCCGTGACCGACAGCTTTCTGGTCGAGGCGATGGCCCCAAAACCCGTCGCCGAATTGATCCTCTCAATCCGCTCTGACCCGCAATTCGGCATGGCGCTGACACTCGGCTCGGGCGGTATCCTGACCGAGCTTGTCGGCGACAGCGTGACGCTGCTTCTCCCGGCCACGGCGGATGAGATCGAGGCCGCGTTGCTCCGGTTGAAAGTGGCGCGGCTTCTGGGGGGGTATCGTGGGTCCCGACCGCTCGACATCACCGCGCTCGCCCGGACGCTCGCCGGTTTCGCGGAGGCGGTCGCTGCAAACGCCGACCGCATCGCAGAAGTGGAAATCAACCCGCTTTTCGTGCATCAAGACGGCATCACTGCCGTTGATGTCCTGTTGCACGAATGGCCCACCCGTTGAGCAACCTGCCCAGCCGTCCCAACCCCGCCCTGACCGTCGGCCCCGACAACAAACAGGGCTGGAACCAGCCGCAGAACCGCCGGCACGGTTTTCACAACGGCCATAGCCTGTGGCGGCGGGTCCTGACGCTGCAGGCGCGCCGCATCCTGACGCTGCATGAACGGCCCGACCCCGCCATCGCCGATGCCGCCGCACGGACAGGACTGACGCAGCATCCCGCCTTTTCGGCGCTGGTCATCGCCGAAGGCGACCGGGTCCTTTACAGCGGACACGCACCCGATTTTGGCCCCGACCGGCCACATTCGATCCAGTCCGTCACCAAGCTGCACGCACATCTGATCATGGGCGAACTGATCGCATCCGGCCGGGTCGATCCCGCCGCGAGCGTCTCGACCTATCTGCCCTGGATCGGATCGGGCTATGCGGCGGCGACGGTCGCCGACGTGATGGACATGAACGTCGCCAATGACTTCACCGAAGACTATGCCGACCCGCATTCGGGCTGCTATGCCGAGGAAGAGGCATTGGGCTGGCGGCTGCCACCTGACGGACGGGCCGAGATGACGCTGCGCGACTTCGCCGCCGGGATCACCGGTTCCGACCTGACGAACCGCACCGGCTATGCGCTTTACAAATCCGCCAATACCGATGTGCTGACACTCATCGCCGCGGCGGTTGGCGACCACCCGCTCCGGCGGCTGGAGGCCATCGCGGATGCGGCGGGATATGAGGGCGGGTTTCACATGTCGCTCAGCCCCGACGGTCTGCCCGCGCTGTCCGGTGGCGGCTGCCTCTCGGCCCGCGACCTTGCACGCTTCGGCCTTCTGCTCGCCCGTGGCGGACGGGCGGTCAGCGGCGCGGATGTCGGCAATGCGGCGTTCACCGAGGCCTCGCGCCACCGAGGGCCCAATCCGCTCAGCCCCACCCGTCCCGGGATGCGTTATTCCAACCAGTTGATGACCAATGGAAGATGGATCGGCCATGCCGGATATGGCGGCCAGTTCCTGATGGTCGATATGGTCACCGGACGGGTCGCGGCCTTTCTGAGCGTTCTGGAAAACGAGTCCGGCTATGACGAGGCCTATATGGCGTGGGTCATCCAGTCGCTCGACGCGATCCTCGCGACGCCCCTGACAGGCTGACTACCACCTATCGCCCCGGCGTCGCGCCATGTATAGGATGTGTCCTTGACCACAGGGCATCCGAACGGAATGGGCGACCGGGCATTGGAAAGCGATTCTCTCGACACAGGCCTTGTCCGCTCCGGTGATCCCCGGCTCGATCAGCTCATCGCCTGCCCGACCTGCGATGCGCTTCACCATATGTCGGATATCCCCGTCGGGGCCTCAGCCCGCTGCCACCGCTGCGGCACGGTGCTGATGAGCCCGCGCCGGGGGGCGATGACGCGGATCGTCATGCTGGCCGCGACCGCCGCCATCCTGATGATCGCCGCGATCTTCTTTCCCTTCCTGCAACTCGATGCGGGCGGGCTGAGCCGGACAAGCTCGGTCATGGGGGCGGTCATGGCGTTTTCCGGGGCGGGCATGCTGCCCTTGTCGGTCGCCGTGGCGGCGCTGATCGTCGTCCTGCCACTCGGCCGATTCCTGGCTTTGGCCTATGCGTTGGCGCCAATGGCGCTTGGCTGGCATCCGGCGCGCCACGCTGCAGTGGCTTTCCGCTGGGCCGAGGCCGCCAAGCCCTGGGCCATGGCCGAGATTTTCATCGTCGGCGTGGCCGTCGCGCTGGTCAAGGTTGCGGGGCTTGCCAAGGTCACACCCGGTCCTGCATTCTGGGCCTTCGCGGCTTTGGTTCTGGTGACCGTCCTCAAGGACACGTTCATGTGTAGGTTGACGATATGGAAAACGCTCGAAGAACGCAGGCGGTCCTGACCGCGCGTCGGGCGGGTCTGGTCGCGTGCACCACCTGTGGCAGGGTCTATCAACCCGATCGCCCGAGCTGCGGTCGTTGCGGCAGCGCCCTGTCCAGTCGCGACACGGCCAGCCTGCAACGGGTCTGGGCCTGGCTGATCGCCGGAATGGTCGCCTATTTGCCCGCCAACATCTATCCGATGCTGGTCACCTCCACCTTTGGACGCAAACAGGAAAACACCATCATCGGCGGGGTGGCCGAGCTGTTCGACCACGGGTCATGGGGCGTCGCGCTGATCGTCTTCTTCGCCTCGGTGATCATCCCCATCGGCAAGTTCATTGCCATCGGCTATCTGGCCATCTCGGTTCGCTCGCCCGATGCGATGCGCGGTCGTGGACGCCAGCATCTTTACGAAGTGGTCGAATTCATTGGCCGCTGGTCGATGATCGACGTCTTCGTCGTGGCGATCCTCGCCGCCCTCGTGCAGCTTGATTTCGTCGCCAGTGTGAACCCCGGCACCGCCGCCGTCAGCTTCGCGCTTTCGGTTGCCTTCACCATGATTTCAGCGCAGAACTTCGATCCCAGACTGATCTGGGACGCCTATGAGGCAGATGACACGTGACCGAACCCGATCCCGCAGAACTGGACATCCGCCCTGCCCGCGCCTCGTTCTGGCGCAACCTGTCATTCATCTGGCTTGTCCCCGTGCTGGCACTTGCGGTTTCGCTCGGACTTGCATGGCAAAGTTTTTCGCAGCGCGGTGTCGCAATCGAGATCAGCTTTTCCAACGCGCCGGGTGTCACGCCGGGCGAAACCACGATCCGGTACCGGGATGTGGTCGTTGGGACGGTCGAGGATGTGACCTTCACCCCTGACCTGTCGCGGGTCGTCGTTCATGCGCGGATCGACAAGGATGTGGCCCCGTTTCTGGATGACGCATCCGAATTCTGGATTGTCAGCCCCAAGGTCTCCACCCGCGGGATCAGCGGCCTGTCGACCGTCTTGTCGGGCGTTTACATCGAAGGCGCCTGGGATCAGGTGCCGGGCGTGCAGCAATGGAGCTTTACGGGCGGTGACGGTCCGCCTCTGGTCCAGCCGGGGCGGGAAGGCAAACGCATCAGCCTGATCACCACCGATGGCAGCCTGATTTCCGAAGGGGCGCCGATCTTCTTTCATGGGGTAGAGGTCGGCCGGCTGGAAAAGCCGCGCCTGACCGTGTCATCTGACGCCATTGTCGTCGACGCCTTCATTGACGCCCCGCATGACCGCCGACTGAACGCCGCCACGCGGTTCTGGGACACGTCCGGCTTTTCCGTCTCGCTTGGGGGTCAGGGCCTGACACTCGATTTCGATTCCATCGCCTCGGTCGTTGCCGGCGGGATCGAGTTTGACACGATCTATGAAGGCGGGGCACCGGTAAGTGCAGGCCATGTCTTCACCATCTATCCTGACGAACCCGAAGCACGGCGCAGCCTTTTCGTGCGCTCGTCCGGTGCCTCGGTCTCGGTCGCGGCCGAGTTCGACGAATCCGTCAGCGGCCTCGAACCGGGCGCGCCGGTGCAATATGGCGGGTTGAAGGTGGGTGAGGTGACGGCTCTTTCGGCGCAGGTCGAGGAATCCGATGCAGGGCCCCGCGTCCGGCTGTTCGCCAATCTTGCCATCGAACCCGACCGGCTGGGCCTGCCACCCGGAGCGGGCGAGGCTGAAGTACTCGACTTCTTCGACGCCGCGGTCCTGTCCGGGCTTCGCGCCCGTCTCGCGGCGGCGAACCTTTTCAGCTCCGCTCTGGTCGTGGAACTTGTCGAAGTGGAGGACGCGACCCCGGCGGTATTCGATCGCAACGCAGACCCCCTGCCGCTTCTGCCCAGCAGCGGGTCCGACCTGCCGGACTTCACCGCCACGGCCGAAGGCGTGCTGGAGCGGATCAACGCTCTGCCGATCGAGGAACTGCTGGATCAGGCCATCAGCCTTATGGCCTCGATCGAGGCCGTCGCCGCCTCAGACAGCACCCGCGCGGCACCCGATGCGATCGTGGCGCTGCTGGAAGATACGCGGGCCTTGGTGAACGACGAAGCGACGCGGGCGCTGCCGGGTGACATAAGGGCGGCGGTGGCCGATCTGAGGGGCGTGGTATCAGACCTGAAAACCGCAGGCGCCTTCGACAATCTCGCGGCGGCACTGAAAAGCGCCGATACAGCCGCGGCCAATTTCGCTGCGGCCTCCGAAGAGCTCCCCGCACTGGTCGATGACCTGAAGGCCGTGGCGGCCAAGGCGAACTCGCTTGAGGCCGAGGAGCTGATCACCGCGGCGACCCGTGTGCTCGACAGCGCCGACAAGGTGATCGGCACCGAAGCCGCGCGCAACCTGCCCCCCTCTCTGAACGCAGCACTTGATGAAATCCGGGCGGCCTTGGCCGAGCTGCGCGAAGGCGGGGCGGTCGAGAATGCAAATGCGACGATGGCCTCGGCGCGCGACGCCGCCGATGCCGTCGCCGAGGCGGCCGAAGGCCTGCCCGATCTTTCGGCGCGCCTCAACCAGCTCGTCGCGCAATCCGAGGCGCTGATTTCGGCTTACGGCGACCGCTCGGATTTCAACGCAGAGACGCTCGCGGCCCTGCGCGAGGTCCGTCAGGCCGCCCGAGCAGTCAGCCAACTGGCC
>NZ_JBARVQ010000641.1:0-15582 GCF_049646345.1 Albidovulum sp.
GTCAACAGGCAGACAGGATAGGGATCGCGGGCTGTTGGGTATTGAGACGACCGAAACCATCGCGGGTGCGGCATCATGATCGACAAGCTGGAGATGTTCATCGCGCTGGCCAGAGAAACACATTTCGGTCGCGCGGCGGACAGTCTTGGCGTGACCCAGCCGACACTGTCGGCAGGGATCAAGGCCTTGGAAGCGCAGCTTGGCGTGCAGCTTGTCTGGCGCGGCTCCCGCTTTGGCGGACTGACGCCCGAAGGGCAAAGGGTGCTGGTCTGGGCACGTCAGATCGTCGCCGATACCCGCACCATGCGCGAAGAGATGCGCGCAGTCCGCAAAGGGCTGGCCGGGAACCTGCGGCTGGCGGTGATCCCGACGGCGTTGACGACCGTCGCCGACCTTACCGGCCGCTTTGGCCGCGCCCATCCCAATGTGCGGTTCACGATCCTGTCGCGCACCTCGGTCGAGATTCTGGCGATGATCGAGAATCTGGAGGTGGATGCCGGTATCTCGTACCTCGACAATGAACCGCTCGGGCGGGTGACGACGGTCCCGCTTTATCGCGAAAGCTACATGTTTGTCTGTTCGGACACATCACCGCTCGCCACCCGCAAGGCCGTCACATGGGGCGAGATCGCGGAAGAACCCCTTTGCCTTCTGACCCCGGACATGCAGAACCGGCGCATCATCAATCAGCATTTTCAGGAAGCGGGCCGCACGGTGACGGGCGCTGTCGAAAGCAATTCGACCGTTGTCCTGATCGCGCATGTCGCCTCGGGCAACTGGTCGACGATATTGCCGGTTCAGATGGCAGAGTTTCTGGCGGCCGGCAAACCGGTCCGGGTGATTCCGCTGGATGAAACGGCGGCGCATCATTCCGTCGGCCTGATCGCCCCCCACCGGGAGCCGCATACACCGGTTTTGGCTGCCCTGCTGCGCGAGGCGCAGGGCCTGTCGGTGATCTGACAGACGGCCGATTGCGGCGCGGTTCAGCCTGCCCGACCGGCCATTCAGAACAGCCTGCCGCCCTCCGGCACCTCGTGCCCGGGCCCGATCAGCACAACCTCGCCATCGGCATCGGGAACCCCCAGCACCAGAACCTCGGACTTGACCGGTCCGATCTGGCGCGGCGGGAAATTGACCACGCCGAGGACCTGCCTGCCGACCAGCTCATCAGGCTGGTAATGCCGGGTGATCTGGGCCGAGGATTTGCGTTCACCGATTTCAGGCCCGAAATCGACCCAGAGCCTGATCGCGGGTTTGCGTGCCTCAGGGAAGGGCTCGGCCCGCGTGATACGGCCGACGCGGATATCGACCTTCAGGAAATCGTCGAAACTGATCGTCATTTGCCCAGTTCCCGGCCGCGTTCGGCGGCTGCATGCACCGCCTCTTTCAAAAGCGCGGGAAAGCCGCGCGCCTCATCCATCAGCACGTTCAGTGCCGCTGCCGTGGTCCCGCCCGGAGAGGTCACATTGACCCGAAGCTGTCCCGGCTCCTCCTCCGCCGCTTCGGCTAGCGCCCCGGCCCCGGCGACCGTCGCCCGTGCCAGTTGCAAGGCGAGCGGTCCGGGCAGTCCCTCGGCCTCACCTGCTGCCGCCAGCGTTTCGATCAGGTGGAAGACATAAGCCGGGCCCGAGCCTGAGACCGCCGTCACCGCATCCATCTGATGCTCGCCCTCCAGTCGCACCACCTGACCGACCGCAGACAACAGGGCCCCGGCGAGCCTCAGATGCGCCTCGCTCGCCTTGGCATTGCCGGTGATCGCGGTGATACCCTTCGCGATGGCCGCGGGTGTGTTGGGCATGGCCCGCACGATGGGTGTTCCCGCCCCCAGCACCGCCTCATAAGTCGCGATGGTCGTCCCCGCGGCGACCGAGAGGAACAGCGTGGCGCCACCTCCCAGGGCGGCTATGCCGGGCAGGGCTTCGGTCATCATCTGCGGCTTGACCGCGATCAGCACGATGGCGGGGGAGGGGGGAAGCGCTTCGTTCAGATGCACGCCCTGCGCCGTCAGCCAGTCCGAAGGATAGGGGTCGGTGACCCAGACCGATCCAGCAGGAAGCCCGCCCTTCAGCCCGCCCGCCAGCATCGCCGACCCCATCTTGCCACAGCCCAGAAGCACCAGCCCCCGGTCCCGCACGTCATCCATGTTCATCAAGGCCTCCTCATTCGCGGGAGGCAGCTTAGCGATCCGGCGGCCGAGGGAAAGCCCCACCTCACGGCCGCCGGACAGGCCCCTTAAGCGCGCCCGTAGGCCTGGGTCATTGCGACATCCATGGCGCGTTCAGGGCTCTCACCGCCCCAACAGGTGAGCTGGAAAGCCGGATAGAACCGCTCGGCCGAGGTCACTGCCTCGCCGATCAGCCGGTCGATCTGTTCAGGTCCGGCGAAATGACCGCCCGACAGGACAAGGCCGTAGCGCCAGACCATCAGGCGCTGTTCGCGCCAGAAGGTGAAGCCACCCGACCAGACCATGTCATTGGCCCGGTTCAGCGCCTCGTAAAGCGCCGGGATGGACTCTTCCGGCGGGTCCATTTCGAAGGTGCAGATCAGGCGCAGGGTTTCGTCATAACCCGACCAGGCGAGTGTGATCGAATAGGTGCGCCACTGACCTTCGACCGCCATGGCGATCTGGTCGTCGGTGACGCGGTCAAAATCCCATTCGTGATGCGTGGCAAGCGTCTCGACAATGTCGATCGGATGCAGGTCCTCGGTGTTCAGGAAGTCCTCGGATAGTGACATGCCCGGCCTCTCTGGTTGTGGCCTTGCGTGGATGGCAGCCCGCAAGGATTAGGTGCCCGCTCAAAGTACGGCAGATGTTACCGCCGCCCTTACCAGATATGGTGTAGGCGAACAGAGGGCCTGTAAAGTAATTTTTAGTTAATACACACAAAATCTTGTGGATATGATGGGCTTGGAGGCTGTCTGTCGCGCTTGCCTTGGGTGGGGCTACATCCGCCAGCTTGCGATGACCTTGCCACGGATCGCTACCTTTTCGCCGTCCACAACCAGAACGCGCAGGTCATCGGGCACTTGCGATGCAGAGACAAGGACCGGCGGCTCGAACCGGCGAAGCACGGTGGTCGCAGTGCCGGCTGCATCGTCATAGATCTGAGCCACGACGACATCACCCGCCGAAGCCCCCACGCTGGCACGGGTGTCGACCAGGATGAAGTCCCCCGGCATGTATCCGGCAAGCGCCATGGACGTGGATCTGACCTTCCAGACGTCGACACCGGCGCGGGCCCCCAGCATCCGCGCCACCGCCCCGACGCGATTCTCCATCGGGTCCGGCCCCCGGAACGGCTCGGCGTCACTTTCGCAGAACCCCGGCGTTCTGGCGGTCTGGCCGCTCCTGTGGCCCCCCGGTGTCAGAGGATCAGGGGCTCCCCCCTCAGAACGTCGGCCGGTCAGGACATAGTGGACATCCACACCCGCCCGGGACAAAGCCGCAAGGTAGTTGCTGTCGGGAACCCTCTCGCCCCGCTCATAGCGGGTCTGCGACAATCGTTTCTGCCCGCCAAGCGCGGCGAATGCCTCCTGCGACAGGCCGAGGCGTTCACGCTCTTCGCGCAACCGTAAAGAAAGCGCCTCCAATCGGATACACTCCTATTGACAGCATCCAAACGGATACATAGCATTGCACCACCCCGCAGCCTTACGCGGGCACCATAGGTCAGTTATGGCAAAAAGAGAATTTCGATACCAGCCGGGTGCGATGCTTCACGGCGCAATCATAGGCGCATTTCGCGCCAGAGGCACGACTTTTGAGGCATGGTGTCTTGCTGCCGGCCTGAAATCGACAGTGACCCGGAACGTAACCCATGGCCAGTCGCATGGACCCAAAGGGCGGGAATTGCTGGAAAGACTGATCGACGATGCCGGCCGCGACATCGTGAAGGCCGCCTACGAGGCCCGCCTGGAAGAACATTACCGGGAAGTGAAAGACCGAACGAGGTGATCCCGCTCACCGCTTTCCCCGGGCCCGCTTCCCCACCGCATCCACAAGCCACGCGAGAGATCCAGATGCTGCTTCTGAACCAAATTCCGGATCACGATGTCGGTCTGGCCCAACGCACCGCGATGCTTCGTGGACAGGTGCTTGCCGTGTGGCAGGCGGCGCGCAGGGTGCAGAGCGACGCCCTATCCGCCCCCGAGCGTGAAGAGGCAACAAGGGCCTATATTGGTGCGCTGGAAGCAATCATGGAAACCGTGAATATGCTCTACATCACCGGCGCCATTGACCAGCTTCAGAACCTGCTTGACCCTGAACCGGTAAGCGACGACGGCTGATCAGGCCTTAGCTGCCTTCTCCAGCGCATCCAGCCGCGCTTTCAGCGCCTCATTCTCTTCCCGTGCCTTCTGGGCCATCGCGCGGACCGCGTCGAATTCTTCACGCGTCACAAAATCGCGGTCAGCCAACCAGCGATCCATGAGGGATTTCATCGCTGTCTCGGCTTCGGTCCGGGCCCCTTGCGCCACGCCCATGGCATTGGTCATCAGCTTCGACATGTCGTCGAGGAACTTGTTCGGTCCGCTCATAGGGCGCCTCCTTGCCGGGCCTGGTCATGTTGCTGCCTATATGCGGGGCCGGGACCGAAAGCTCAAGGTTGACTTCGTCGCAGCCCCGCGCTCTGAGAGGGGCGCCAAGGAGACATCATGTACGCTGCCATTCCCTTCCCCGACATTTCCAACGACATCTTTTCGGTCGATCTCGGCTTCATGGTGCTGACCCTGCGCTGGTATGCTTTGGCCTATCTGGTGGGCATCATCGCCGGTTGGCGCATCGTGCTGGGACTGATGCGGCGGCCGATGCTCTGGCCCGACGACAAGTCACCGACCGCGCCCGAACGGATTGACGATCTGCTGACCGCGATCATCCTTGGCGTGATCCTCGGCGGGCGGCTGGTCTATGTCTTCGTCTACAATCGCGACTATTACCTCGCCCATCCGGGCGAGATCATGCAGATCTGGCAGGGCGGCATGGCCTTTCATGGCGGTTTCCTTGGGGTCGTCGTGGCCGGGCTCTGGTTCTGTCGCCGCTACGGGGTGCCGCGCCTGCAACTGGCCGATGCGCTGGCTTTGGTCGCGCCGATCGGCCTTTTCTTCGGGCGGATCGCGAATTTCGTGAATGCGGAATTGTGGGGGCGGCCGACCGAGCAGGCCTGGGGCGTGATCTTTCCCGGCGAGGCGGCACAGGACTGCGCGGGCATTGTTGCCGGGACCTGCGCCCGCCATCCAAGCCAGCTTTACGAGGCGGGGCTGGAAGGGCTCATTCTGGGTCTTGTCCTCTTCCTGCTTTTCCGGCGCGGGGCGCTGAAGCGGCCCGGTCTGATCACCGGGGTGTTCCTGATCGGCTACGGGCTGTCGCGGTTCGCGGTCGAATTCGTGCGGCAGGCCGATGCCCAGTTCATCACACCGGACAATCCGATGGGATATGTGGTGCATCTCGGTGGTCTGGGCCTGTCAATGGGCCAGCTGCTGTCGCTGCCGATGATCGTCGCCGGAATCTGGCTCTGGCGTAAGGCGCGGGCGTGACACCGCTCGGGCGGATCATCGCGGCGCGGATCGCCGCCGAGGGGCCGATTAGCCTATCGGACTACATGGCCGAATGCCTGCTGAACCCCGCGCACGGCTATTATGCGGCCCGTGACCCCCTCGGCGCGGCAGGCGATTTCACCACCGCCCCGGAAATCAGCCAGATGTTCGGTGAAATGCTCGGCCTCTGCCTCGCCCAAAGCTGGATGGATCAAGGGCGGCCTACACCCTTCCTGCTGGCCGAGATCGGGCCCGGGCGCGGTACGCTGATGGCCGATATCCTGCGCACGATCCGCGCGGTGCCGGGCATGGCAGAGGCGGCAGAGCTTCATCTGATCGAGGCCTCGCCCGCCTTGCGCGCGAAACAGGCGGCAACACTGAAGCATCACGCGCCAATCTGGCATGACAGTATCGCCACTCTGCCCAACGGGCCGCTCTTTCTTGTCGCAAACGAGTTTTTTGACGCCCTGCCGATCCGCCAGTTTGAACGTCGGCCCAACGGCTGGGCCGAGCGTCAGGTGGGGCTGACCGGGGATCGCCTGACCCCCGGCCTTGCACCGCCCGCACCGGCGGCGCTTCTGGCCCACCGGATGGCTGACACCAATCCCGGCGATATCGTCGAACACTGCCCCGCCTTGCCCGCCATCGCAGGTGAGATCGCGGCACGCATTGCAGCGTATGGCGGTGCGGCACTGGTCGTCGACTATGGTGGCTGGCGCTCTTTCGGTGATACGTTTCAGGCGCTGAAGGATCACAAACCGGTCGATCCCTTTGCCGAACCGGGGCTGGCCGATCTGACCGCCCATGTCGATTTCGAGGCGCTGGCAAATGCCTTCACGGCAAACGGTGCGGCCACGACCGGCATGACTGCGCAGGGCGTCCTTCTCGAACGGCTTGGCATCACTACACGCGCACAGGCGCTTGCGCGAAACCTTACCGGTGCGGCACTGGAAAGCCATGTCGCGGCGCATCGACGCTTGACCCACCCCGAGGAAATGGGACAGTTGTTCAAGGCCATCGCCTGCCACCCCAATGGCAGCAACCCGCCGCCCGGATTGGACCCCGCCTGATGCCGATGACGATGGACATTCTGACCCATGATGCGCTGACGCCCTTCCGGCACGGCTTCTTTACCCGCAAGGGCGGCGCGTCATCGGGCATCTTCGCCGGGTTGAATTGCGGCCATGGATCATCGGATCAGACCGAGGCCGTGGCAATCAACCGGGAGCGGGTGGCCGGAACGCTCGGGATATCGACGGGGTCGATGATCGGGGTGCATCAAATTCACTCGGCCGATGTTGTGACCGTGACCGGCCCCTTGACCGCGCCGATGCGGGCGGATGCGCTGGTGACTGCCGAACCGGGTCTGGCACTGACGATCCTGACGGCCGACTGTCAGCCGGTTCTGTTCGCGGATCAGAATGCTGGCGTGATCGGCGCGGCCCATGCGGGATGGCGCGGTGCGCTGTCGGGCGTTCTGGAAGCAACACTGGATGCAATGGTGGCCCTTGGCGCGCGGCGGCGGGACACGGTGGCCGTCATCGGCCCGACGATCAGTCAGAAAGCCTATGAAGTTGGCCCCGAATTCGTTGACGAGTTCCTGATGGAAGACCCGTCCTATTCCCGCTTCTTCGCGGGCGGCAAGGGCGATCGGACGATGTTCGATCTGCCGGCTTTCGGACTGCACCGTCTGCGCAAAGCCGGTGTGGCGCGGGCGGAATGGACGCGCCACTGCACCTATTCCGACCCCGATCGCTTCTATTCTTACCGGCGTTCTGTGCATCACCATGAGGCCGATTACGGCCGCCTGATCTCGGCCATTCGGATATGAATTAACGCCGCCATCTGCCCGGTTCAGCCTGATCGGGGTGTCGCGGATTTTCCTAAAATTGCACGTATTCGCCCTATCCCTGCCGTATTGCGCCCTACAGTTAACAACACTGACGCGTGTCGGAAGGCACCTTGGAACGAGTGCCGATACACAGCGAAATGAGGCAAGGAGAGATCGAATGAAACCGCAACGCCGCTGGATCAAGAAAGTGCTGCAGGACAGTGCGAATGCTGACATCGCCATGCCATGGGCGCGTCAGGTTGAACAGGACCGCAAAGCCGCCTGAGGCTTTCAATACCAGCGTCTGACACTGCTGTTGCGGTGTCCGACGCTAAGGCTTGGCCAAGCAGTGCTGCATGGTTCAGCGAGGCACTCTACAACTTATCAAAGTGCATTCTCTTCGGCGAACTGGCCGCGGATATCGGCCAGGCAGTCCGGCAGATCGGTGCTGAAAAAGTCCGGCGGAAGCCATTTCTGTTCCGAAATCACATAGTTGAAGTCGTCGTCACCGGATTTGGTGTTGACGATTTCCAGAACCACCTCACCTTCCGGATTGACCTCGAAGACGCGCCCCTGCTGCGGGCTCGTTACGGCAAGGGTTCCGTTATCGAACATCTGCACCTTCCCGCGAATACGGGAACAGAAGTTGGTGTCACGCCCGTCATGCACCACACGCTTCGTGTTGGTTTGGGGATCTATGGCGATGATCTCGCTATAGTCGCGGCCCATCCGGTTGTTGAAGATCATGATCTCGCCGCTCGGCATCCAGTCGGGATCATGCTGGCGGATGCTTAGACCCACCTGCCACCACTTGATCCGGAGCGTCTCTGGGTCGAGCACGAAGACAAGGTTCAGCGATCGGGCACTGATCAGGAGGTCACCGGTATCAAAGCCGGGAAAGACTGCGGCGAGATGGGCGGGCAAAGGGTCAACATCGTTCAGATGCAGACTGTCAGCCATCCATGCCCCGGGCGTGTTGCGGCGGTTGCGGCCCAGTTCGTTGGGCATCGCCCGGCGAAGGGCGAGAATGTCGATGTCGGGATTGGCCGTGATTATGTCATCGATGCGTATTTCGCGGATGATTGCTCCATCCTCGACGGCAGCTTGCGCGATACCCTCGACCCCCATCTGACCGGTGCCGGTGCCGGTGCCGGTGCCTGTACCGGGACCGTGCTGGATCGACCAGACTGTGTCCCCGCCGCTGTCAGATGTCACGGCATGGCTGAAGGGACCTTTGGCAGCCCACAGCCTGTTACCGCAAGCATCCTTGCTTTGCAGCGACATGCTGCCGTCGAATGTGTAGATGATTGACCCGTTTGGGAACATCTCGAAGCCGTGCGGCAGCTTCTTGTGTGGCGGTCGCGGCTCCACCTCTCCGACAGGAACCTCGTCGAGGGTCCAGACGTGCACAATTTCAAGATCGGGCGACATCAGAAGGGCCGAATTCGTCACTGCACCGTTAAGTTTGAAGGCCCCGACAAGCACCCGCCAGCCAGGCTCGATGCGATCAGAGTCCCCGAGAACCAAAAGACCGTCGACCTGAATGCCATCGGCCGAGCGTACGGGTGCAAAACCGCTGTAGTCCACTCCGGCCCCCGCTTCACCCGAAGCGACAGGTCCTTTTGGACGCCCGAAGACAGTTCGGTCAGTTCGACAAGCGCATTCTTTGCGAGGGACGGAAATGATGCGATCTGAACGGCGGCGCGTCCGGCACCACCGGCCGTATTGCCCCCGCCGAGTTGTGATTTGACCAGCGCGCCGAACAGGACTGTAACGACAAGCCACAGGATCAGGCAAAGCAATAACACCCAAAGCGGAATGGTCCGTCCCAATCTGCCTGCTCCATAGCGATCATAAGAAGCCCGAGCCTAAAAGCCCCCTGGGTGGCGGGCAACTACAAATCGTTGGCTATCGACAACTGGCCCTTGCGGACATTGCAGCGGGAGGTTTTCGCTGGTATCAGGAAAAAATTGCGCGAACGCGAAATATTATTGCGCATTCGACCTCTCGCAAGTAAGTTCCGCAAAATACCCGAGGAGCATGACAGAGATGGGCGCCAATCGTCTTGACGAAATCGACCGCAAGATCCTGGCCGAGTTGCAGGATGACGGGCGCATGACCAATGTCGAACTGGCCCGCCGTGTCGGCATTTCGGCACCGCCCTGCCTGCGCCGCGTCCGGACGCTGGAAGAGGCTGGATATATCCGTGGCTATCACGCCGATGTCAATCCGCGCGAACTGGGTTTCGAGGTTCAGGTCTTTGCCATGGTCGGTCTGCACAGTCAGGCCGAGGTCGACCTTTCGGCCTTCGAACAGCGATGCCGCGACTGGCCGCTTGTGCGCGAATGCCACATGCTGAACGGCGAGATCGATTTCATTCTGAAATGCGTGGCCCCGGACCTGTCATCGTTCCAGACCTTCCTGACCGAGGAACTGACCTCGGCCCCCAATGTTGCCAGCGTGAAAACCTCACTGGTCATCCGTGGTGCCAAGGACAGGCCCGGCGTTCCGTTCAGTGTTCTGGAAGAGAGGCTTGGACGCAGCGCCTGAGACCGAAGTCCCTGCACTGCGTCCTCCCCCCGGAAGCGGTCGGCCTTGCCTCGCCCTAGCTGGCCAGAGCCGCCTCGACTTCATTGGCCGTCAGGCGCGGATGCGCGGTGACGCCAAACTCCGAAAAGTTTTGCAAATGCGGGAACAGGGACAGGAACCGTTGCGACAGTTCCGGCCCAAGCCGTTCTTGCAGCTTGGCGCCCGGGTGGACGCTTTCGATTTCCAGTCCGGCGACACGCAGCGATCCATGACGTTCGAGCATCACATGGAAGACAGTAACCGGCGTTACCGGCGCCACTTCGATCACGCTCACGCCATCGACGAAACTCGAAGCGGGACCATAGGCTGAACTGAGTGCGCTGTTGTTCCCCGACATGTTGCGGATGAGCAGACGTGCGGACGGGCCAAGAATGAGATCCGGCATCGGCCGCCCCACGCCGAACGCATCGCCCGTTACACGCACAAGACGGCGCGGCGTCATGCCCGGCATCGCGTTCGGAGGGAACAGGGTCATCGAGCCGATCCAGGTGATCGTCTCCTCCCGGCCTTCGGCGGTGTGGGCCACCATGCCGGGCACGATATCCTCGATCGCGACGGGCCCTTCCGTCGTGGCGATGACGCTGCCGCGCGCGAGGGCACAAAAAGCGTTCTCGATTTCCGGAACCGCCGGGGCGAGCCGGGTTGCATAATCAACCTGCCCCTGGGCATCAAGATAGGCGATCTCAAAGCGCCGGTTCAGCGGGGCCGGTGATCGGTTAACTGCGGGTTTGCCGGGAATACGGCGTTCAGTATCTGTATTTTTCGGAACGGAAATAGAAACAATCTCCGCCGAAGAAACGGCGTTGTACTGGTGATACGACACGCGAACAACCTTTCGCTTACAGTCAGTGCTGCGAGGCCCCCACCCAGATGCAGACGGACAATAACGTAAAGTGAACAGTTATTCATCTTATGTCAAAAATTCGAGTCTACTGCGCAGGCAGCAGACCCCAATCAGCCGGGCGTGAATGGCTTTGTTGCGGTGGTCGCAACAAGAGGACAAATTTTAATCACAATTTATGAGCGCAAATATCAGGGCCTGCGAATCGCGCGGCTGCGGTTAACCATCACGGCACGCTCGGTCCAGAATGACCCTGCGTCAACTTTTGCCCTTTCGATGACAGGGCAGCCCTGTCCTGTCCGCTCAAATTCGACGTAGATTCCGGTCGCCGCGACATTGGGAACACCCATCTCGGGGCGTTGCCACCCTGATCCGCGCAACCCGATGCAACCCATTCACCGGGCGGGGACTCAAAAGCCACAATCCGGGCCTCCGAACCCAGCCAGGGCATTGGTTTTTCTGGACCCGGCCCTGCCAGCCCGCTAATCTGGAATTCAAACGGGGCGATACGACCCCGCGAATTGAGGCAGTAATGGCGTTTCCCGAGCGGTTTTCGAACCTGCCAGATTACGCGTTTCCGCGGTTGCGGACTTTGCTCGACCACCATGCACCCGGTGGCGAGCCCATTGTCATGACCATTGGTGAGCCGCGTCACGAGGTCCCCGGTTTCGTCGGCCCGATCCTGGCCGAGCGTCTGAGCGAGTTTGGCAAATACCCCCCGAATGAGGGCACGCCGGGCCTTTTGTCCGCCATTGCCGGATGGCTCAGCCTGCGCTACGGCGTCGATCTGCCGCCCGACCGCATCATGGCCCTGAACGGCACACGTGAAGGACTTTTCGACGCCTGTCTGGCACTCTGCCCCGAGGTGAAGAACGGCCAGCAGCCCGTCGTCCTGATGCCGAACCCGTTCTATCAGCCCTATGCGGCGGCCGCCCTCAGCACCGGCGCGGAACCCGTCTATGTGCCCGCAGGCCCCGCCACCGGCTTCCTGCCGGACTTCGGTGCGCTGCCGAAAGATATCCTCGACCGTACCGCACTCGCCTATCTCTGTTCGCCCGCGAACCCGCAAGGCTCGGTCGCCACCCGCGACTACATCGCCGAACTGCTGCATCTGGCCGAAAAGCACGATTTCATCCTCTTGTCGGACGAATGTTACTCCGAGATCTGGCGCGACCAGCCGCCCACCGGCGCGCTTCAGGTCGCGGCGGAGATCGGTGCCGATCCTGAACGCATCGTGGTGATGAACTCGCTGTCGAAACGTTCCAACCTTGCCGGGCTGCGCTCGGGCTTCGTCGCCGGTGGCCCCGAGGCGATCAAACGCTTCCGCCAGTTGCGCAGCTATGGCGGATCGCCCCTGCCGCTGCCCATCCAGCACGTCTCGGAAAAGGCGTGGAGCGACGAGGCGCATGTGGAAGCGAGCCGCGCGCTCTATCAGGAAAAGTTCCGCATCGCGGACAAGGTTTTCGCCAGCGTTCAGGGCTATCAGGGCCCCGAAGGCGGTTTCTTTCTGTGGCTGCCCGTCGATGACGGCGAGGAAGCGGCCCTGAAATCGTGGCGCGAGACGGGGGTAAGGGTGCTCCCGGGCGCGTATCTGGCCCGCGAGGTTGGCGGGTTCAATCCAGGAAAAGGCTACATTCGCGTTGCGATGGTGGCCCCAAAAGAAGAAATGCGGCGCGGGCTGACGATGCTCCGCGACTGCCTCTACGGTTGAGGAACAAGGGTATGGCATCTTACCAGGCACGACAGCGCGATCCGCTGCTGGATCAGAACATCCAGGCCGCACTGGAACGGCGCGGCAAGGAACTTCTGGGCGTGGCGCTTTGCATTGCCGCCCTATTGGTCGCGATGATGCTGGCGAGCTATTCGCCCGACGATCCAAGCTGGTTCGCCTCGACCGATGAACCGGCGCAGAACCTGCTTGGCCGTTTCGGTGCTGCCATCGCGCTGCCGCTTTTCGTCATTGCCGGACACGGCTCCTGGGGCATTGCCGCCATCCTTGCCGCCTGGGGTGTACGTTTCGTCAGTCATCGGGGCGAGGACCGGGCACTGTCGCGTGCGATTTTCGCACCGATCGCGGTTGCACTGATGTCGGTCTATGCCTCGACCCATCTTGGTGGGCCCGACTGGCAGCACAGTTTCGGCCTTGGCGGACTTTTTGGCGACACCGTTCTGGGTGCCGTGCTGGGCATCGTACCGGTCAGCGCCACCTTCGGCCTGAAGGTCATGTCACTTCTCTTCGCCATCGGCACGCTTCTCATGACGCTGTTCGTCATGGGGTTCGAACGGCGCGAGTTGAACGCCATCGGGCGTTTCCTGCTTGTCGGCACCATCGTCGGCTATGACTGGATCATGCGCATGCTGGGGCAGGGGGCGGTTGCCTCTGTCCGTGGGGCGCAGGCCCTGCAAGAACGCAACCGTGCCCGCCGCGATGCGGTGCTTGAGGATGACGAAGACTGGCGCGAGGATCGCGACGATACGCCCGCAACTGCAATCTCTCCGGCCGTCCGTGCCGCCGTGCTGCGCGCCGATGCGCGTTATGCCGAACCGGTGGTTGACGAACCGCCCGTCAAGCGTGGCCTTCTCGCCCGCGTGACCGACCTTGCCCGTGGCCGTCAGGATGAGGATTATGCCGATCCGGAACCCGAACTGATCGAACCGCGCCTCTCGCGCTGGGCTTCGACCACCGAAGCCCCGTCCGAAGACCGCATCCGTGCCCGCATCGCCGATGCGGTCAAGACCCGGACCGTGCATGTCGCCGACGGCGAACCAAGGATGCGCGCGGAACCGCCGGTCAGCGCTGGCCGCGCTGTCGACGAACCGCCCCTGAGTGCCACGCCGCGTTTCATGCCGGGCCAGCGTCCGGGCACACCTATGCATGCGGACGAAACCACCGCCCCCCTGACCGCCGAACCGCTCTTCGATCCCGAGGGGGGTGATGACTATGCCTTCGACGCCGACGACGATTACAGCGCCCCGCCCACCGCAGGTCAGCGGAGCATCGTCCAGCACAATACCCGCAAGGCACCCACCCCCTCGCGACAGGCCCTGGCCGAGGCCCAGCCCCGCCTGAAATTTGAGGAACCCGCAGGCAGCGACTATGAAATCCCGCCGCTTTCGCTGCTGGCCAACCCCTCCTCGGTCCAGCGCCGCCCGCTTTCCGACGAGGCGTTGCAGGAAAACGCGCGGATGCTGGAAAGCGTGCTCGACGATTACGGCGTGAAGGGTGAGATCGTCAGCGTCCGCCCCGGTCCTGTCGTCACCATGTACGAACTCGAACCCGCACCGGGCCTCAAGGCCTCCCGCGTCATCGGGCTTTCCGACGATATCGCGCGGTCAATGTCCGCCCTTTCCGCCCGCGTCTCGACCGTCCCCGGCCGCACCGTCATCGGTATCGAACTGCCGAACTCGTTCCGCGAAAAGGTGGTCCTGCGCGAAATCCTCTCCGCCCGCGACTTCGGAGACTCGGGCCTCCGCCTGCCGCTGGCACTTGGCAAGGACATCGCCGGCGAACCCATCGTCGCCAACCTCGCCAAGATGCCCCACCTTCTCATCGCCGGCACCACCGGCTCGGGCAAATCCGTCGCCATCAACACGATGATCCTCTCGCTCCTCTACAAGCTCACGCCCGAGGAATGCCGGCTCATCATGATCGACCCCAAGATGCTCGAACTCTCCGTCTATGACGGCATCCCGCATCTCCTCTCCCCCGTCGTCACCGACCCCAAGAAGGCCGTCGTCGCCCTCAAATGGACCGTGGGCGAGATGGAGGAGCGCTACCGCAAGATGTCCAAGATGGGTGTGCGCAACATCGAAGGCTATAACGGCCGCGTGCGCGAGGCGCTGGCCAAGGGCGAGATGTTCAAGCGCACCGTCCAGACCGGGTTCGACGAGGAAACCGGCGATCCGATCTTTGAGACCGAGGAGACGATGCCGGAAGCGCTGCCCTATATCGTCGTCATCGTCGATGAGATGGCCGACTTGATGATGGTCGCGGGGAAGGAGATCGAGGCCTGCATCCAGCGCCTCGCCCAGATGGCCCGCGCGAGCGGCATCCACCTGATCATGGCCACACAGCGTCCCTCGGTCGACGTCATCACCGGCACGATCAAGGCCAACTTCCCGACACGGATAAGCTTCCAGGTCACGTCGAAGATCGACAGCCGCACCATCCTCGGCGAAATGGGCGCCGAACAGCTCCTCGGCATGGGCGACATGCTCTACATGGCCGGCGGGTCAAAGATCACCCGCATCCACGGGCCGTTCGTGAGTGATGAGGAGGTGGAGGAGATCGTGACCCACCTCAAGTCCTACGGCCCGCCCGAATACATGTCCGGCGTGGTCGAGGGCCCGGATGATGAGAAAGAGGCCGATATCGACCTCGTCCTCGGGCTCGGGGGCAATACCGACGGCGAGGACGCGCTCTACGATCAGGCCGTGCAGGTCGTCCTGCGCGACCGCAAGGTCAGCACGTCCTACATCCAAAGGAAGCTCGGCATCGGCTACAACAAGGCAGCTAGACTGGTGGAGCAGATGGAGGAACGCTATCGCAAGATGTCGAAGATGGGCGTGCGCAACATCGACGGGTTCAACGGCCGGGTGCGCGAGGCGCTGTCGAAGGGCGAGTTGTTCGAGCGGACGGTGCAGACCGGGTTCGATGATGAAACCGGCGATCCGGTGTTCGAAACCGAGGAATTCGCCCCCGAGTTGCTGCCGTTCATCGTGGTGGTGGTCGACGAGATGGCCGACTTGATGATGGTCGCAGGAAAGGAAATCGAAGCCTGTATCCAAC
>NZ_JBARVQ010000642.1:0-10819 GCF_049646345.1 Albidovulum sp.
GGGTGAGCCGAGTGACGGCAGCGCCTTTTCCTCGGACCGCTATGTCAGCATTGGCCAGCGCTTCCATGACACCGAACCGAACAAGACCGATATCGGCGGCTATGTCTTCGATTCCTTCATCCACGAATTCGGCCACGAATTCGGTCTGAACCATCCCGGGCTCTACAATTACAGCGGCCCCGGCGGTGTGCAGATCAACTATCTGAACAACGCGACCTGGATCTATGACCGCCAGCAATACAGCGTCATGTCCTACTTCGACGGCATCGATACGGGTGCCACCACCCGCTGGACACCATCGACGCCGCTGATGGCGGATATCGAAGCGGTTATCCGCCGCTTCTTCTCGACCGTCGACACGAATGGGGTGCGGACCTATCAGGATATCCAGCTGAATACCGGCGACAATGTCTATGGGTTCAACAGCGCGCAATACGGCTATCAACTGGCCGCGACGGGTATGCTGCACAATCTTGGCTTTGTGATTCACGATACTGGCGGCAATGACACGATCGACTTTTCCGGTTCCACCGCTGGCACGATCCTTGACCTGCGCGCAGGTCAGTTTTCCAGCGTGAACGGGCATGAGAACAACGTCTCGATCTTTGCCGGGCACAATGCCGACCAGACCGAATATTATGTCGAGAACGGGATCGGCAGCGCCTACAACGATGTCATCATCGGCAATGACGGGAACAACGTGATTGACGGCCGGGCCGGGGCGGACAGCATGGCGGGCGGCGCGGGCGATGACGTCTATTTCGTCGACTCCATTGACGATGTGGTGCGCGAGGATGCGGGCGGCGGCAATGACACGATCTATGTGGTCGCCGACGGACTGGATATCGGCACTGTCGCCAATGTCGAAAACGTCATCTATGTCGGCGGCACACCGGTTCCGCCCGCAGGCGGCGGTGGCACGGCACCGGGCGGTTCGGTCAGCCCGCCCGCCAACATCGTCCTTGGTGACGGCACGAGCGAGACCATCGACGGCGGCGCAGGCGGTCAGACGATCTTCGGCCTCGACGGTGACGACCTGATCATCGGCGGCCGCGACTCGCTTGCCAGCCGCGACATCAACAACACGATCAATGTCGCGGATCTCGACGACCAGACCGAAAGTGACGACGGCAATGATGCGCTCTATGGCGGGCGCGGCAATGACACGATCATGGGCGGCGCGGGCGACGATACGCTTGATGGCGGCGCGGGCGACGACGTGCTGATGGGTCAGGACGGTGTCGACGTCTTCCGGGGCGGCGAGGGTGTCGACACGGTCGATTACAGCCACGAAAGCCCGTTCCAGCTGATCGTCAACCTTGAGGCAAACTTTGCCAGCGGCGGCACGGCATCGGGCGATACATTCTACAGTATCGAGAACCTGATCGGCTCTGACGACCGCATCGACCGGTTCATCGGCACGGCGGCGGCCAACCATTTCTGGGGCCAGGGCGGCGGTGACTATTTCAACGGCGGTGCGGGCGATGATATTCTGGATGGCGGCCGGGACGGCGATATCCTTTATGGCGAAGAGGGCAACGATACGCTGATCGGCGGCAGCGGTCAGGACTATCTGGATGGCGGCGAGGGCATCGATACGGTCGACTATTCCGGCAGTTCCACGGGCGTAACGGTCGATCTTGCCAATGGCACGGCCAATGGCGGCGATGCCGACGGGCCGGTGCAGATCGTCGGGCGCGGCACGGCGATCCGGCACGACATCATCGTCGATGTCGAGAATGTGGTCGGCTCACTCCATGACGACCACCTCATAGGCAATGACGTGGCCAACAATCTGGCGGGTGGTTCGGGTGACGATACGCTGACCGGCGGGGCAGGCAATGATACGCTGAATGGCGGTCGCGGCAGCGACACGGCGGATTATTCGGACGCGACCAGCGGCGTGCGGCTTAACCTCAACGGCAAAGGATCTGGCGGCGACACCTATATCTCGATCGAGAACCTCGCCGGTTCGGGCCATGACGATGTGTTGCGCGGCGACCGCGGCGCCAATGTGCTGACCGGTCAGGGCGGCGACGATACACTGCGCGGTGGCGCGGGCGATGACACCCTGCTTGGCGACTTTGCCTATCAGGGCGATATCCCGCCAAGCCTTGGCATGGGCAGCGGCTATGCCACGCTCGACGGGAGTGCCACGAACAATTCGATTGCGACCGCATTTGACATCTCGGACAACTTCACTCTCGCCGATGATCCGGACATCTTCGATGCCACCACCACCCCGCACACCACCGTCAACGCGACCGGGAACGGTCTGGGCGGGTATTACAGCATCGATCTGGTCGCGGGGGCGGTCATCACCATCGACATCGACGGCATCGCCGATCCGAACGTGCATGACAGCTGGGTCAGGCTTCTGGATAGCAATGGCAATATCGTCGCCGAAAACGACGATGGCGGCGGCGATCCGGGATCGGCATCGGGCCGGGATTCCAGCACCGTCTTCGTGGTGCAGCAGACTGGGACCTATTACATCCTAGAAGGCAGCTGGTCACCGACGGCACCAGGCAATGGCTGGGCGGAAGAAGTGCCAGCGGGATCGACCTATGAGCTGAACGTCTCGGTCGAAATGCCACCCGCCCCGGCACAGCCGGGTGTCGCGGGCGATGACAGGCTGATCGGCGGCGCTGGCAGCGACCTTCTGGATGGGGGCCTTGGGAACGACACGTTGATTGGCGGGCTCGGCGAAGATTCCTTCCGCTTTTCGACGGCGCTTGGCGACGACAATGTCGACCGGATCGCGGATTTCCATGTCGGCGATGATCTGATCCTTCTGGACCTTCTGATCTTCGATCAACTGGGCGCGACCGGGGTACTCGACCTTCATGCGTTCCACATGAGCGCATCGGGCGTCAGCCACGATGCCGATGACCGGATCATCTACAATTCCAGCAACGGGATGCTATCCTACGACGCGGACGGGTCAGGGGATGGCGCTGCCATCGCTTTTGCGCAGCTGGGGGGGAATCTGGCATTGTCCGCGGATGACTTTGTGATCGTGTAACGCGGCGGATCCGGGGCGTATCACATCACGTGGTTCGCCCCGGGTCGAATGATGGCGAACAGGAGGCTGCAATGAAGCGACCAACCCATCGCGGGCACAAATTGATCGCACTTGGCGCGGCAGCGGCGGTGGTCATCGCGGGATCGGTTGCCGCCCGCTCGGCCGATATGCAGGGCAGGGTCCGGTTTGAAGGCGGCGCGGCAATTCCCGCAGGGCATATCGCGATCTATGTTGAGATGGTTTCCTCCACCGATGCAGGACTGCACCAGACCGAGCAGGCACGATTGGAGAGCAACGGAAAATCGCAGGCGATGGATTTCTCGTTTCCGCTGCCTGCTGGTTCCGATGCCTCGGCGCCCCGGCGGATCATTGCGCGGCTGGAGCGTGAGGATGGTTGGCTGCTGGCCCGGGGCAGTGCGGTGTTCGACCCCGACGCGGTGGTCAATATCACACTCAACGCCGCGCTGTACTGAGTTTGCGGCGGTCCGGTTCGGCCAAAGACCGGGCCGTTACCGAACGCCGCGATTGATCCTGACCCCGCCGTCGGACGGCGCGGGCATGGACCCGTCAGATGCAAAGTCGCCGCGCATGCGTTGCGATCAGTGAGATGCCGGTTTTGATCCGGTCGACCGGGATCGAGGAAAAACCCAGACGAAAATACTCGGTCGGGTGGCGGTCTCCGTCAAAGAACGGGGCGCCGGGTTCGATCAGCACCCCGTCCTCCAGCAGGCTTTGCGCCAGTCGCGTCGAATCCAGCCCGTCCGGCCCCCTGACCCACAGGCTTGATCCGCCGAACGACGCGGCCCCCGCAACATGGAATCCGGTATCTTCAAGCGCGGTCTGCATCGCTTCGCGCCGCCGCGCGAACTGGCGGCGCATATTGCGGATCTGAATGTCGAAATGGCCCTGCGCCATGAAATAGGCCGCCGTTCGCTGCTGATGCCCGGCCGGATGACGCAGCATCAGCGACCGCAATTCACGCGCCTCGGCGATGATCCGGGGCGGGGCGACCAGATAGCCCAGCCGCAATCCGGGAAACAGCGATTTTGAAAAGCTGCCGACATAGATCACCCGGTCATTGCGGTCGAAGGATTTCAGGGCCGGGCTGGGCGGTTCGAGATAGCTCATCTCAAATTCGTAGTCATCTTCCACCACGATGAAATCCTGCGCCTCGGCATCGGCCAGCAATTGCAGTCGCCGCGCCTTGGGCATTGTTGTCGAGGTCGGCGCATGGTGGCTGGGCGTCACGAAAACCGCATCGGTCCCGGGCGGTATCCGGTCGGGCGGCAGGCCGTCAGCGTCGATATCGACGGGTGTGACATCGGCCCCGTGCCAGCGCAGGGCCGCGACGGTGTCGGGGTAGCCGGGGTTTTCGCAGACGGCATTGATCTGCCGCCGGGTCAGAAGTGCGATGATCAGCCATAGCGCGTTCTGCGCCCCGACGGTCACAAGGATCTGGTCGGGATCGGCCGTGATGCCGCGCCGGGGCAGGGTGCGGGCGCGGATATAGTTGACAAGCAGGGGATCATCGGCTGCCACCAGGTCGCCTGCCATGGCATCGAAGTCCCGCGTGCCAAGCGCCTGACGGGCGCAGTTGCGCCAGGCGGTGTGGTTGAACAGCGTTGTATCCATCTGCCCGTAGACAAAGGAATAGGGCAGGCTGCGCCAGTCCAACGGTTTCTGAATACGCCGTCGCGTTGCCAGCGAGTCGGGCAGAAAACGGTCCCAGAACCGGCTGTTGTCGCGGGGGGCTTCACCGTCATCGGCGGCAATTCTGTGGGCTGTGTCGGAATCGGCGACCCTGTAACCCGCGCGGCTTTGCCCTTCGACATAGCCCTGAGCGATGAGTTCCTGAAAGGCCAGGGTCACCGTCATGCGCGCAACGCCAAGGTGATCGGCCAGCCGCCGCGATGAGGGCAGAATCGTTCCCGGCGGGGCCTGAAGGGACAGGATCGCCGCGATCACGGTTTCGCGGATCTGACTTTGCAGAGACCGCTTCGACTGCCGGTCGAGAAAGAAAATATCCGGAGGGATGCGCGCCTGTTTCATCACTCCAGTGTCGGTCGTGGTCTGGTCTAAGTCAAATGTGAAACTGGCCCTAACGTCGGGTCAGCCCTCTCGATAGGTAGCGCCAGCCTTGCAGGGGCGCGGAGGATCTCTGACCCGGCGGGCTGTTCGCGCTATGCGCGAAGTTCAATCTGGAGGATTTCATGACATTTCTATCCCATCTGAAGCCCGCAGCCGCCGTGGCCGCCGCTGCCCTGATGATCGGCGCGGGCGCCGCTGAGGCGAAGAATTTCAAGATCGCCGTTGGCGACAGCGCGGGCAGTGCCCAGGAAGCGACCGGCAAGGCCTTTGTCGCGGCGCTGGAAGAAAAATCGGGTGGTGAGCACACCGCGACGCTTTTCCTCAACGGCCAGCTTGGTTCGGAAGAAGTGACCGTCAACGATGCCGCGATGGGCACGCTCGACATGTCGCTGCTGGCGATCAACAACATCACGCCCTATTCGCCGACCGTTGGCGTCTTTTCGCTGCCATATGTCATTCTCAGCCTTGAGGATGCCGAGGCGCTGACCCAGGGCCCGATCGGGGCTGAACTGACCGAAAACACGATCCGCGACGCTGGCGTGCGCATCGTCGCCTGGACCTACACCGGGTTCCGTGTGCTGACCAACTCGAAAAAGCCGGTGACCTCGGTTGCCGATCTTCAGGGCCTCGTCGTGCGTGTCCCGAAGAACGAGATCATGATCGACACCTACAAGGCCTGGGGCATCAACCCGACGCCGATGGCCTGGTCGGAAACCTTCACCGCACTTCAGCAGCAGGTCGTCGACGGGCAGGACAACCCGTATCTGACCGTGAGCGCGATGAAGTTCTACGAAGTCCAGAAATACATCACCAATATCCGCTACATCTTCTCGATCGAACCGCTGATCATCTCGGAATCGCTGTTCCAGGATCTGTCGGCCGAAGACCAGCAGATGATCCTCGACGCCGGCATGGAAGCGACCAAAGCCAGCGCCCAGTTCCTGCGCGAATCGGAAGCCGCAATCAGGGACGACCTGATCGCCAAGGGTATGGAAATCTCTGACCCGGAAAACGGCGAGGAAGAGTTCATCAAGCTGGCGACCGAAGCCGTCTGGCCGAAGTTCTACGACTCGATCGGCGGCGTGGAAAAGCTCAACGCCGTTCTCGAAACGCTCGGCCGCGAGCCGGTTCAGCAGTGATCCAGTGACCAAACGGCGCGCGCCCCGGCGGCGCGCGCCACCCCTGGGGAGGAGGGCGCAATGAAGAAGTTCTGGCATGTCGTCAACAATATCGAGAGCTATATCTGCCGGGTTCTTCTGGTGGCGTTTGTCGTGCTTCTGTTTACGCAGATCCTGTCGCGACAATTCTTCGATTATTCGTTCTCATGGATCGAGGAACTTTCGGTCTACATGTTCATCTGGTTCGTCTTCTTCGGCGCGAGCTATGCCGCGAAGATGAGCGCGCATAACCGCGTGACTTTCCAGTTCAAGATCTTCCCCGCCTCCTGGACCAAGTACATCGAAGGTTTCGCCGATCTCTTCTGGCTGTTCTTCAATGTCTACTTCATCTACCTGACGATCGACTTCATCTTCTTCAAGATGAATAAATTCCAGTCTTCTCAAACGCTTGGCATCCATCTGAGCTGGGTCTACATCGCCCTGCCCATCGCCTTTACCCTGATGACGATCCGGGTTTTGCAGGTGAACTGGCGCCGTCTCGTCAAGGGTGAGGAGGTCGCCGATCCCGACAAGATCGACCTCGACGAACTCAAGTCACAACAGCACGCCAACATGCAGTAAGGGGGGCATCCACCATGGAAAACGAAATCGTCACCATCCTGTTCGGCTCTTTCCTGCTGCTGCTGCTGATCGGTGCGCCGATCACCGTCGCGCTGGGCGTCGCCTCGCTGATCTCGTTCCTTTATCTGGACGAGAACCCGATCAAGTTCGTGCAGATCGCCTTCACTTCGGTGGGCTCTTTCCCGCTGATGGCACTGCCCGCCTTCATTCTTGCGGGCGCGCTGATGGAGGCGGCAGGTATTTCCAAACGGCTGATCAATATCGCAGAAAGCCTCGCCGGTCCGTTCACCGGCGGCATGGGGGCCGCGACGGTCGTTGGCTGCCTTTTCTTCGGCGCTATTTCCGGTTCGGGCCCGGCCACGACCGCGGCCGTGGGCATGCTGATGATCCCCGCGATGATCACCCGCGGATATGAGCGTGGCTATGCCTCGGCTGTCACGGCCTCGGCCGGTGGGCTTGGCATCGTCATTCCGCCCTCGATCCCGCTTGTCATCTTCGGCATCTCGGCGCTTGGCCTGGTGCCGCCGCCGGACGCGGTTGAGAAGTTCGGCACCTTCCAGTCGGTCTCGATTCCGGTTCTGTTTATCGCGGGCTTCATTCCGGCATTCGTCATCGCCGGCAGCCTTCTGATCATGAACTACATTCTCAGCCGCAAGCATGGTTATACCGGCATGACCGAAGGCTGGTCGCCCCGCAACATCCTGTGTGAGCTTTATCGCGGCTTCTGGTCGCTGATGGCGCCGGTCGTGATCCTTGGCGGGATCTACACGGGCTGGTTCACCCCGACCGAGGCGGCCATCGTCGCGATCTTCTACACGCTCTTCGTCGGCACATTCATCTACCGCGAACTGACCTTCGACTCGATCAACCGGTCGCTGGAAACCACGACCTGGCTGACCGGCCGCGTTCTGTTGATCCTCTTTACCGCCACGGTCTTTGGTCGGCTGCTGGTCGAAAACCAGATCCCGGCGATGATCGCCAACGGGATGCTGTCACTGACCGACAACCTCTACCTGATCTGGGCGTTGATCATCTTCTTTCTGTTGTTCGTCGGCATGTTCATGGAAACGCTGGCGGCGATCCTGATCCTTGCCCCGGTGATGCTGCCGGTCGCCTATTCGATGGGCATCGACCCGATCCATTTTGGCGTCGTGATGATCTGCACCCTGGGGATCGGCTTTCAGACCCCGCCACTGGGTGAAAACCTGTTCATCGCCTCGGGCATCTCCAACATCTCGATCGAGACGATCTCGCTCCGGGCGCTGCCCTTCGCGGTAATCAACACGATCGCGATCTTCATCATCGCGTTTGTCCCCGAACTCTCGCTCTGGTTGCCGCGCGTGATGGGGTATTGATGGAAAGGAACCGATCCATGAAACCAACCATCAAGAACATCCTCTTCGCAACCGATCTGTCGCAGAACTCGACCTATGCGCTGCGCCATGCGGCGGGTCTGGCCGAGGTGACGGGGGCAGAGATCCATGTCCTCCATGTCAACGAGCCTTTGTCGGAAGACGCCAAGGTGACGCTTGAGATGTTCGTCCTGAATGCCGAGACCCGGGAAAAGGCGATGCAAAGGCGTCATGACATGGTCAAGCAACTTCTGGCAGAACGCCAGCAGCGCTTCTGGGACATGCTGGATGCCGAAGGCACCCATATCCGCAAGCAGGTGACCTCTATCGAAGTGGTGGACGGCTATCCGGCCGAGGCGATCCTGCGCCGCGCGAAAGACCTGAACTGCGACCTGATCGTGCTGGGTGCGCATGACCACGGCTTTACCCACACCTTCCTTGGCACGGTCGCCACACGCGTCCTGCGCCGCGCCGATATCCCGACGCTTGTCGTTCCCTACCGGGAAGACGGGCAGATCAAAAAGTAACCCTGAATAACCGGAGAATAATCCAATGACCAAGACGCTCACCGCCCAGGACCTCGCCGACACGTTCGACGCCTTCAACCGTCACGATGTCGATGCCGTCATGACCCATTTCGCCGATGATTGCGTGTTCTACACGGTCGGCGGCGATCGCGCCTATGGCAACAAGGTTGAGGGCGCCGAGGCCATCGCCAAGGCCTTTTCGGCGGTCTGGGCGGGCATGAAGGACGCCCATTGGGCGCATCATGGCCACTTCGTATGCGGCGACCGCGCCGTGTCGGAATGGACCTTTTCGGGCACTGATGCCAACGGCATGCGGATCGAGGCCGAGGGCGCTGATCTTTTCACGCTTCGCGACGGCAAGATCGTCGTGAAACAGGCCCTGCGCAAGTCGCGCCCCGCTTTCAAAGCCTGACCCGCCCCGCCGCCCTTCACACAGGAACACTGCCATGGCTCAAGATCTGCGGCCGCGTCACTGGCCCAAAGCCACCTACGATCCGAAATACGATCCGATCATCGATGCGGGTCCCGGCCACAACCGCGACCATGCGCCGACCTACTGGATCGGCACCGCAGGCACGCCGCCCGAAGATGACGGCCCGGTGTCGCGCGATATGGATGTCGATGTCGTCGTCATCGGTTCGGGCTATACTGGTCTGTCGACCGCGATCCATCTGGCGAAGGAACATGGCATCAAGGCAACCGTGCTTGAGGCCAATACCGTCGCCTGGGGCTGTTCGACCCGCAATGGCGGGCAGGCGCAGATCTCATCCGGTCGACTGAAGCGGTCGCAGTGGATCGAGCGCTGGGGCATCGACACCGCCAAGCGGATGCATGCCGAGGTCTGCGAGGCGTTCGAGCTTTTCAACGATCTGATCGGCTCGGACGATATCGATTGCGATCCGCAGCCCGGCGGGCATTACTACATCGCCCACCGTGCCAAGGTGATGCCGAAGCTGGAAAAGGAAAGCCAGCTGCTGAATGAAACCTTCGGCTATGGCTCGCGCATCCTCAGCCGTGAGGAACTGCATGAAGAGCATGTCAGGGATCAGGAAGCACATGGCGCGATGTGGGAACCGGACGGAACCTGTATCCATGCGGGGAAACTTGCCTTCAGCTATGTCCGGCTGGCGCGCAAGCTGGGCGCCAGGATTCATACGGCCAGCCCGGTCATGGGCTGGACGGTGAAGAACGGCGTGCACCACCTGACGACGCCGGGCGGTACAGTGCGCGCCCGCGCGGTCGCGCTGGCGACGGCGGGCTATACGCCGCCGGGCCTTCACAAGCGCACCAAGCACCGGCTGATGCCCATTCTGTCGAACTCCATCGTCACCCGTCCGCTGACGGACGATGAGCTTGCCGAATGCGGGATCAGAACGCATTCGCCGCTGACCGATACGCGGACCCTGCGCCACTATTACCGCCTGCTGCCGGATGGGCGGATGCAGATCGGCAGCCGTAGCGCCGTCACTGGACGGGATGCGGAGAACCCCAAACATCTGGCGCTTCTGCGCAAGGGGCTGCACCGCAAGTTTCCGGCCCTGACGGATGTTGATCTGGACTATTCCTGGTGGGGATGGGTCGATGTCAGCCATGACATGATGCCACGCGTCTTCCAGCCCGACCGCGACCGCACGGTCTATTACGCGATGGGCTATGGCGGCAACGGCGTGATGTATTCGGCCCAGGCCGGCAAACGCCTGGCCGAGCTGGTCTCGGGCAAAGGTATTCCGGTCGATCTGCCGATCTTCCAGTCGGCCCTTCCAGGCCACGGCATCTTGACCCCGTTCCGCCGCCTCGGTCAGCGCTTCATGTACCACTGGTACTATTTGAATGACGAAATCCTCTGACACCTGAAGAACCGAATTCTGAACTGGAGACGCACATGAAAATGACCACCGAAGAGGCCTTCGTTAAGGTCTTGCAGATGCACGGCATCGACAACGCTTTCGGCATCATCGGGTCCGCGATGATGCCGATTTCCGACCTGTTCCCGGCTGCCGGGATCAAGTTCTGGGACTGCGCACATGAAACCTCGGGCGGGATGATCGCTGACGGCTACACCCGGTCCACCGGCAAGATGTCGATGAT
>NZ_JBARVQ010000643.1:0-3734 GCF_049646345.1 Albidovulum sp.
ACCCTCAAGTGCCATGACCGACAGCATTGACGTCAGGCCGACCGTTCCAACGGCCATTGCTTGACGTGTTGTCATTCCATCCGGTGAAGACGACCTTGTCACTTGCCTTGTAACGAGGGTCACTTGAGGATTCTACCGTGCCGGCGAGGTTGATACCTGGAACATGCGGATAATTCCGAACGAGACCGTCTACCGGACCAATACAAAGTCCGTCCTTGTAGTTCACGGTAGAGTAATCCACCGCAACCGGAACACCACTGTCGGGAAGACCAGATAGATCAATTTGTCTGACGGTCGCCTTCGACTTGCCATCGGCGTCCTAGTCTACGACCAGCGCGTTGGAACTCTTTGGGTTTCCCTCCAAAGAAATCGAAGTTTGCCCTGATCCGGCAATTCAGTTCGGACCATGCCAGTTGATCTGGCAGATTTCTGCGGATCGTCCATCAAAATCCCAGACTCGGCCATAGGCGCGAACACGGCCTTTACCGGCCTGTGCGATCGTGATGTCCGGCCCCATCCAATATCCGGTGTTCGAAACGACGACATCCTGATTTTGATCCGGGCCCGAGATCGGAGTGACTTCCCCCTGAATCTTCTTGCCGACCATCAAGCGGCGCGTCTTGCCTTCGGTGGTGTACTCGACGGGCGCCCGTTCGGCGCCAAGGAACTCTGACACCATGATGGAGAACAGCCCCGTCGTGCCTCGGACCTTGCCGGAAAAGATCTGGATTAGCCCGTCATAGGCGGCCTCAGAGGCTCGCTCATCGATATAGGCTGCGGCTTTCCAGTTGCCGCGTCCCATGTTGCCCGGGATATCCATCAACAAACCCACATTCAGACCGGCAAGGCTCTCGCCGTCGAAATGTCCGTCATCGATCCGCACCCCGACCCAAGCTTGGCAGTAGCCTTCGGTCGGTGCGTGCTTTCCCAGCGAAACGACACAAGGGCAAAAGACGGTACAATTGCAGTTGAGGATCAGTTCCCCCTTGATTGCCCAGTCAGGAAGAGTTTCAGACATGTTATTTCCTTTCATGAAGTCAGCGCCATCACCGTAACCAGCCCGGACGACGCAAGAAGCAAGACACCGGCTGGCAGGGTTAGCGGTTTTCCGATTTCGGGCAGTTTTTCCAGAACCATGAACAAGGTGGCGGCGCCCATCCAGATCAGGTTCATTGTGCCACCGACGAAGGCCAGAGCCATCAGTGCCCAGCAGCAGCCCAGACAATACGCACCCAGGTGAAGGCCCATTCGGAGCGACCGGCGCAGACCCGGCGACCAGTTTTCCAAAAAGTATGTCAGCGGCATTCGGCATTTCGCGAGGCAGGCGGCTTTGGCCGAAGTGAACTGGTAAAGGCCGGCGCCAAGCAGCAGCGCCGCGGTCAGCCATAACGAAAGGCTGGATCCGTCCGCTGCAACGAGGTTCAGACCAGCGAGAAAACGCTGCGCAACCGTGCCCAGCAGTGACCCCGCGACCCAGATTGCGACATAGCCCAGAACAAGTGCCAGCGCCTCGACCGGCCGCGCCGCGCCCGCGTGGCCGAGGTCAAGAAAGACACGCAACGTTGGCACGAAGGTCGGCATCATCATCGCTGCCGACATGATCAGCCACATCGCAAACAGGGTGCCAAGACCCGCGTCAATTGCCCCGCCACAGAGCGCGCTCCAAAGGTCCGAAGGCACCCCAGCCAACGGCGAAGTCACCGCCATCGCGAACAAGGCGGACCATGCGATCAGGACGACCCCGAAAAATGAAACCCACACAATTGCCGAGCGGTCTCTCGGGCGGCCCATTTCGAACCGCAGCCATGAGATCATGCCGGCTGCCCCAGTTTATGGCCGGCAATTCCTGCCACTCCGCGTCGCGCCAGTTCTCCGGCAAGCGCGACGCCATCCACATTCTGGACCCGGGCCGCCTCAGCCAGTGCCATCGCGGCCGCAACTCCGGTTGCCTGCCCCATGGCCATGCATTGCGGCATACCCCGGACCGAAGCGAAGGCGACCGGATCGGCACAGACGAGGCGTCCTGCGAACATCAGGTTCTCGATCTCGTCGGGCACAAGGCACCGAAATGGGATCGTGTAATACTCGCCGTGTCCAACGGCTGCCTCATGCGTCATCTCGTTGCTGTCGCGCATCACGTCATCGATCGGGTTGTCACAGGCGACGATGCCATCCTTGAACATGACGGCCCGGGCGATGTCGTCACTCGTGATGCGATAGATCGCTTGCAGCCTTCGGGTCTCGCGCACGCCCACGGTCGGGCCAAGCCCCCACATCCGTGCGTTCTGGAATCCGGGCACCGCATCGGCCAGAAAAATCGCCACCTCGTGGCAGCGACGGCGGCCTTCTTGCGTCGCGCGTGCCACGGCCGCCGGATCGGTGCCGTCAACGCCCCGGATTGTGACCGTGTTGCAAAAGACCGTCCCGGGGTGGAAACCGCGCATCAGGTAAAGCTTGTGCAAGTCGGGATGCAGCCGCCCCTCCGCAATGCCGCGCGCGGCGTCTGCCCGGAAATATGGATCGCCCGCTGCAAGGACCCGGTCCGTATCGGCCCCCACCATGTGAAACGTCAGGCTGACGGCCATCATGTTGCCCTTGCCGTCACCCAGCGTGTGCGGCACACCGGCCCGCGCCGACAGATCGCCATCGCCCGAACAGTCGATAACAATGCGCGGGCGGAACCGCATCGGGCCGAGCCGGTCGTACGCAGTCACTGCGCCAATCCGCCGTCCGACCATCTGGGGTGCTCCCGAGATGGTGTTCAGGTGCACGATGACACCAGCCTCGTCCAGCATCTCGAACATAAGCAAGGTTGCGGCCTCGTGGTCGTACTGCACTTCCGGGCCGAAATTCTCAAGCGCACAGGGGCGGACTTCGGCGGCGGGCGGCGTCGCGGCCGAAAGCCTGTCGGTCAATTCCCCGAAGATGCCGCCGATGCTGTGCCCCAATGGATAACCGCCGCCCCATGGCATTCCCGGACAGGCGGCCATGACGCCGCCGATCTTCGGGCCAGCCTCGACCAGTCGCACGCTCAGGCCAGCGCGCGCCGCCGCCAGAGACGCCGCAAAGCCTGCCGTCCCGCCCCCGACGACCAGCACATCCGTTTCGATGTCGCGCGATGGTTCGGCCATGGTCAAGCGATCCTCACGCCCTGGCGGACAAGTTCGGCCTGAACGCCCGCCAAATCCACCTCTGCCACTTCGCGGCCAGCCTTGACGGCAAGGGCCGCAGCAACGCCTGCGCCCTGCCCTGCCACGGCGCAGCAGGCCATGTTGCGGGTTGCCGCATGGGCCACACGGTCGCCCCCGATCGCCCGCCCCGCGACCAATAGCCCCTTTACCCGTTTGGGCAGCATCGCCCGGTAGGGGATTTGCATATACCGACCCGTTGTCGGAATGATCAGAATTCCATAACCATCGATGAATTCCGGGTAGATGCCGATGGAATCCTCAAATCGACCTTCGTGGCGGACGTCGGCCTCGGTCATGTTGTAAGCCGCGTCAATCTTGCGCGTGTCGCGGATGCCCACGGTCATGCCGAAGTTGCGCAGACGCACGCCGCTGCAGCCTGGCATGAAACGGCGCAGCGCTTCGATCGCCAGCATCGCCTGTTTGCGCCCCTCGATCTCGCCCTTTGTGAGACTGTCGGGATCCGTCCCGTCAATTCCGGCCAGATGGACAAGGTTCATGTAGGTCAGCTCGCCCGTGTCATGCAGGGCGCCCCAAGTCCCGGCG
>NZ_JBARVQ010000644.1:0-2968 GCF_049646345.1 Albidovulum sp.
TAACAGCGCCTTTATTTCGCGCCAGACTGATCGAACCGTCACGCCATTGCGGCGCAGAATTACCACGGCCAAGACGCAATCTAGCGCCAGCCCAAGCCCCACGACCCATTCCCCAACCACCACGACCCATTCCCCAACCACCACGACCAACCACCGCCAATTGTAAGTACGCTATGCAATCAACTATCGTGTAAGTTGTGGCGTTTTGCACGTCGAATAGACCACCCAGAAAATAAACGGGCTGCATTGTTACAAAAAGCGCAGCGATTATCCGCGCCCGCGCATCAATGAACAACAAGACGGCTATTGTTACCATATCGGCCACAGCGACCATTTGGGGCGCTGAAGAAAAGGCAGCCGTTGCCGCGAAGTTGGCGACCATGATTGCCGATAGTCGCCCGCGATCAATCAGGACCGCGAGCGCCAAGGCAGAAACATAGAGGTACTGCGACCAGTCCACTATCGACCGCCACCGCCGCCACGGGTGACGATTCCGCCATCGTCATATTCCCGTTCGAGAGCGACCATTGCCGCCGCATGTGCCCGGATTAGGCGGCCAAGGCACTCATGGGCCGCGCCCTCCAGGTCATGCGCTGCCGCGCTTGCGGGAATGCGCCCGGCGTCAAGGTTGATCTTTGCCAACTTGCGCATGTTTTTGGCGATAACTCGCAACGCGGCTTTCCCGCCGCCAAGGGCATCTTGTGTGCCTTCAACGAGGGGTGTTTCTTCGGTGCTTAGGTGAGCCATTTAGTTTCCTTTTCTATCGGTTTTGGTTCGCGCCGATGCTTGACGCGGCGTGGTTGATGGCGTTCCCGAAGGCGTCAATATCCCAATCGCCGATCGGAACCCCGCCAGATATGTACTCAAGAAATCAAACAACATTGCCGCCCAACTTCCATGGATGCACGTTGGCCACTGCGGCCGGGCCAGAAACATCAGCCAAAAGGCCAGATGCCGGAACGCCGCCGCCCGCCGCAACATCGTTCCAGACCTTAAGACTGTAGACCGTGCCGATGGTGTTGTTGCTGGTGCCGCTTGACCGCGACAGAAGCGCCAGCCCTCGGCCAGCCGATGCGAACTGCCCGGTATTGGCCAACAGGCTGCGTGTCGTCGTGATGCCGTTGATCGTTGTCCAAAGCTCATTCGTGGTGATGTTCGCAGCGATCCGCACCAAGAACCTGACACCCGCCGTCACCGTGCCGATCGATGCCGATCCAAAGATCGATACGCCGGCACTGTCCTTGATCTGCAAAAACAAGTGGCTGTTCGGCGCGACTTGCAGGCCGATATGCACGTTGTCCATTTCGCAAAGGTGGTTGGTGGTGCCGAACGAGGGGATCAGTATGTCAACCTCGAAGGTGATCTTGTTATCAGTGGTCGGCCAGTTCACCGGATCCTTGAAGCGGGTCAGTTGCCCGGCAACTGTTGTAAAGTTTGCCGCAGCGGGCAGCGTGTTCGCCAGTGTCGCCACGTTGGGAATCGGCCGCACCGGAACCCCGTCAAGGCCCGTCACGCCGACATCAACGATCGGCAGGTTTTTCCACAGCGCGTTGATATTGTCCTCGGGGTGCTGGATCTGCCCCGTGGCCCCGCCTTCGCCAAAGTTGATCACATCGGAAAAGATGAAATTGCCGCCGCCGTTCGGCGTTATCCGCACGCGCCCGGCCACAATCGTTGCGTTTTGCGCGGGCACTCCGTTGATCTGGAACCCGACAACTTCGGTCCAATGCGGGAAGGTCGCGGGCAAAGCGGCCTCGGAACGGGCAATGCGCGTGGTGGTGATCGGCCCTTCGGATGACCAGACTTCGACATAGGCCCCCGACGCTTCCCACAGGCAGTTGTCAAATTCTGGTGTGGCCCATGATGTCAGGCCCGCCGATTCCATAAGCATGGCCGCGTTCAGGCGCATCCATTGCGGCTGGCCATCATCCGTCCATCCCGAGGGGTGCGGCTCATCCGTCCAACCACCGGAACCATCCGAAACGCCGTTCGAATATGTCGTGACGTCCATGCCCAGCGGCATGAACATCGTGGCAGAAGGCACTGCAAGCATGGCGCGCCACGATGCGCGCGCGTCTTCCTTGGCTTTTAATGTGGTGTTGATCGCGCCACCCGCGTCATGCGTGGCATCCAAAAGATCCACTGTGGGGTCAAAGCGGTGCGGGCCGTATGGCACCCATTTGGTGTGGGTGTAGTCATAAAGCTCGCCAAACCAATGGTCCGCTTGATAGGAACCGCCGGTGTAAGTGACCGTGCCGGGTATGGTGACATCAGCCCCGGCCAACGTTTTCTTCGAAAACAGCGGCAGCATCGCTTCGCCGTAGGCCGCAGCAAGGCTTCCCGGTGACGCGAACCATGACATCGCGGCAAGGCCCACTTTGCGCCCGTCTGCCGTGGCAAAGTCGTGCAGCGCCTTGTCAACCGACCATAGGCGACTGGTATCGCCATCGTTGGAAAGTGACCTGGGGTCAGTGCCCGACTTCGCCTGCATGATGATGGCGAATTTTTCGCCCGGCCGCTCACCGATCAGCGTCGATGCCATTGCCGCCATTGCCGCCGTCAGCGGCGTCCCCGTGGTGATCAGGGTGCGCGTGGTCGTAGGTGTCGCGGTCCCGGCACCATGATACACCTGCACCGCCTCGGGGTCAGAAACCGCGACCGGCGTGGTCAGGCTGTATGCCGCGCTGACCGAGTTGGATATTTCCGACTGACCCCAGATCGCCCACATATGGCCAGACCCGAACCGGTTCGTACCTTGCGCCGAAACGGCGGGCTGCGATTTTATCCGCACTTCCGGGCGATACCATGATGCCGATCGGGGCACGTTGATTGTGCCCGCCCATGTGCCGCCGCCCGCAACCGCATCAACATCAGCCCATGCCGTTGTGGTGGCGCCGGCATCGTCCACCGATACCGCGCGGCCCTCGATAATCTCGCCAACCGTGCCGGTTCCCGACAGCGGGATCGT
>NZ_JBARVQ010000645.1:0-1743 GCF_049646345.1 Albidovulum sp.
ATAGCGCCCCGTTCATAGAGACAATGGGCCTGACCACGGCCAGACCCTGAATTCCATCCGGGCGGAATAAGGGCAAAGCGGGGGCGCGTCAAGCGATTCATCCCAAGGTTTGGCGGCGCCAGGCGAAGTATCTACCGTAAACCTTCGGTCAGCACCTTGGCGCAACGTTAGCAAGGGCATCGCGCGTAGAGACCGCCAATATCGAAACGCTCATTGCCCTTGCGGATTCGGCAAAGCCGCCGTCCGAACATCGCGCGGCGAAGGGAGGTTGAGAGGCCAAGTTGACTGATGCTGTGGTGCGCACGAATGCCAGCAAAGGGTACGAACGAGCTTGCCGAGGTCGGTATTGACCGGGCGTGCCGAAGAATAAATTGGCGTCCCAAAAAATGTAACTGGACCAGCCGGATCTGAAACGCCCCGGGCGTCCGCCCGGGGCTGTGGATGGTGCGATCTCGATCTTACTTCAGATCATTGTAGGCTGCCGGAATGTTCAGCCCCGGATGAACCCAGCCAAAGAGGGCATAGCCGCCGAATTCAGGCATCTGGACCCTGGCGACGGTTTCGTCCAGGCTCAGCCCCTCGGCGATGGCCGCACCAACCTCTGCCTCGACGGTATTGAGGTAGTCGATATTCCACTGGATTGCGTCCATATCGGTCACCGGGCCGTGGCCGGGCACGACTTTCGTGTCTTGCGAAAAGGCGGCATGCACGGCTTTCAAAGTGTCGCGAGTTTCGACCAGATGGCCGTCAAGCAACCACGGCAGCGCGGGTTTCTCGGCCACGATCGCATTTCCCGTCCACAGGACATGGGCCGAAGGCACTGATACAAACAGGTCACCGCCCGTCTGGGCAAAGCCGTAATCCTTGATCTCGACCGAGATACCGCCGAGATTAACTGTCAAGGCACCGCCCTCGGCGACCAGGATGTCCGCGTCGGTGTGGACGACCTGTTCGATCCCGCGGCCTTCGCCGAAATTCTGGATCATGAACTGCTTGTCGGCCTCAAGATGCTCGCGGGTATAGGCGGCTGCGTTGGCGTGCTGGATCAGGTCGACCTCTTCGGGCACGTATTGGTTGCCATAGGAATGGTCGCCGTGAAAGCTGGTGTTGACCAGATACCGAACCGGCTTGTCGGTCTCTGCGGCGATCAAGTCAAAAAGTTGGTCCGCCAACCGCTCGTTCAACATCGATTCAACTACCAGAACCGCGTTGTTGCCGACGACGAAGCCCCCGGTAGTGGCGATCGGGTAACCGTTCGCGGCCATCTCTTCAGCGCCGGTCGGGATCACGGCATAGACCCCATCGGCTAGTTTCTGGCTTTCCAGCATGACCGTGTTGCCATCCCAGACGGGTTCCTGGGCAAGGGCCGAACCAGAAATTGCTGCGGCGGATATCAGTGTGGTGAGCAGGTTTTTCATGTCATTTCCTTTCGGTGGGAAGTGGTGGGGCCTGTCGGTGTCGAAAGGATTGTATATTTCTATGAAATGGAACAGATATAACAAGAAGTAATAATTGTTCTAAGAAAGAGAATAACCATGGGGCAGATGGAGGATCTGCGCGCCTTTGTTCTGATTGTGGACAACGAGAGCATAGGCAAGGCCGCCGAACTGGAAGGTATTGCCAAGTCCGCGATGAGCCGGAGGTTACGGCTGCTGGAAGAACGGCTGGGGACAGAATTGATCGCCCGCACGACCCGGCAATGGTCTCTGACCTCGGCAGGGAATCGTTACTACTCCCACGCAA
>NZ_JBARVQ010000646.1:0-4228 GCF_049646345.1 Albidovulum sp.
GAGACGTTTCTTGCCCAGATGACGCATTGGTGCCTCTGGATCGGGATACTGGCCCTGCCCCTGACCGGACTGCTGCACCATTCCGCTGCCCCCGGATTTGCGCCGATCCTCTGGCCCTTCGGGCAGACCCTGCCTTTGGTTCCCGCCGATGAGGCGCTGGCGCTGATGTTTCGCAGGTTTCATGAAATGTCGGGATGGCTATTGATGGCGGCCCTTGCCCTTCACGTCGCGGGCACGCTGAAGCATGTCCTGATCGACCGCGATGCGACGCTCGGGCGCATGATCACCGGCAACGCGCCGCCTGCGCCATCGGGGCCGCAACCACGGCTGGGCATCGCCGCCGCGCTTTCGATCTGGTTTGCCATCGTCTTGGTGGCCCTGCTGACAGCACCTGCGCCCGAGGCCGATCCGTTCGACGATCTGCCAGAAGAATTGTTCCCGCTGGACTGATTGTTTGACGATGAGGGAAGCGCGTTGTGCAGGTTTCGGCATCGCTTCCGGGCCCATTATGTACTTTCAAGGACGGGGCCCTTCGCGCGGCGAAGTATGCGCCGGTGGAAATATCCGCAAAGGACGGATCACCCCTTGAAACAGATCGGTTCATCAATGGCCCAAGGGAGCACAAGACAAAAGAAAAAGGGCCCCTGCCGGGGCCCTTTTCATTGCACGTATCCTGCAGCTCAGCAGCTGTAATACATCTGGTATTCGACCGGATGGGGCGTGTGTTCGTAGGCGTAGACCTCTTCCCACTTCAGCGCCAGGTAACCATCAATCTGGTCCTTGGTGAACACGTCGCCCGCAAGCAGGAAGCCGTGATCGGCGTCCAGAGCCTCCAGCGCCTCGCGCAAGGAACCGCAGACGGTCGGGATGCCCGCCAGTTCCTCCGGCGGCAGATCGTAAAGGTCCTTGTCCGAGGCCGGGCCCGGATCGATCTTGTTCTTGATACCGTCAAGACCGGCCATCAAAAGGGCGGCAAAGGCGAGATAGGGGTTCGCCGCCGGATCGGGGAAGCGGGCCTCGACGCGCTTGGCCTTCGGGCTTTCGGTCCACGGGATCCGGACGCAGCCCGAGCGGTTGCGGGCGGAATAGGCGCGCAGAACCGGCGCCTCAAAGCCCGGGATCAGGCGCTTGTAGGAGTTCGTCGACGGGTTGGTGAAGGCATTGAGCGTCTTCGCATGCTTCAGGATGCCGCCGATGAACCACAGGGCCTCCTGGCTGAGGTCAGCGTATTTGTCGCCCGCGAACAAAGGCTTGCCGCCCTTCCAGATCGACATGTTCACATGCATGCCCGAGCCGTTGTCGCCCTTCATCGGCTTCGGCATGAAGGTCGCCGACTTGCCATATGCGTGGGCCACGTTGTGGATCACGTATTTGTATTTCTGGATATTGTCGGCCTGCTCGACGAGCCCGCCGAAGATCATGCCAAGCTCATGCTGGGCGGTCGCGACCTCGTGGTGGTGCTTGTCGACCTTGATGCCCATGCGCTTCATGGTCGAGAGCATCTCGCCGCGCAGATCTTGCGCCGCGTCGATCGGGTTCACCGGGAAATAGCCGCCCTTGTGACCGGCGCGGTGGCCCTGGTTGCCCATTTCGTATTCGGTATCGGTGTTCCAGGCCGCATCATGTGCGTCGATCTGGTAGGCGACCTTCTGCGGCGTCACCGAATAGCGCACATCGTCGAAGATGAAAAATTCAGCCTCGGGCCCGAAATAGGCGGTATCGCCGATGCCGGAGGCCTTGAGATAGGCCTCGGCCTTCGCAGCGGTCCCACGCGGGTCGCGGCTATAGGGCTCACCCGTATCGGGTTCGGCGACGTTGCAATGGATGCAGAGCGTCTTTTCGGCATAGAACGGGTCGATATAGACCGAGGACGTGTCCGGGATCAGTTTCATGTCGGACTGGTCGATCGATTTCCATCCGGCGATGGAAGAGCCGTCGAACATGAAGCCTTCCTCGAAGAAGTCCTCATCGACGATATCGACGATCAGCGTCACATGCTGCAGCTTGCCCTTGGGGTCGGTGAAGCGGACGTCGACATATTCGACTTCCTCGTCCTTGATGAGTTTGAGAACGTCCTTGGCACTCATGTCCTCTGGTCCTTTCGTTTGGGTGTTGCGGGATCGGAAGGCAGGGTGGGTTGAAACCCACCTTGCATCCCGGAATTCAGATCGCGTCCTCGCCGGTTTCGCCGGTGCGGATGCGGATGACCTGTTCGACGGGGGTGACAAAGATCTTGCCGTCGCCGATCTTGTCGGTGCGGGCGGCCGAGACGATGGCCTCGATGGCGGCATCGACCATGTCGTCGGCCAGAACCACCTCGATCTTCACCTTGGGCAGGAAATCGACGACATATTCGGCGCCACGATAAAGTTCGGTATGGCCCTTCTGGCGGCCGAAACCCTTGACCTCGATCACCGAAAGCCCCTGCACGCCGACCTCCTGAAGCGCTTCCTTCACCTCGTCGAGCTTGAAGGGCTTTATGATGGCTTCGATCTTCTTCATGGGGCGACTCTCCCGGGGTCAAATTTCCTGCGGTCGCGCCCCTGTCACCACTTTCGCTGCAGGGGCACAATTGGCTAGGCTTACCTGAAGGCGGGCGCATTCAGGATTCCGGGGTATCTGCCTAAATTTTGTGCAATTCGCTCGATGCTCGGGCAGTTTGTGAAGAACGGAGCCAACGCCATGACCGAACTCCTCACCGCCGCCCAAATGCGCGCCATCGAAGAGGCCGCGATTGCGAGCGGAGAGGTCACTGGCCTAGACCTGATGGAACGCGCCGGACGCGGCGTGGTCGAGGCGATCTTCGGGGAATGGCCGGAGCTTCGCGCGACCTCCCACCGCGCAGTCGTGCTCTGCGGTCCGGGCAACAATGGCGGCGACGGGTTCGTGGTGGCGCGACTTTTGAAGGAGTGGGGCTGGGAGTTGGAGGTCTTCCTCTACGGCGACCCCGAAAAGCTGCCGCCGGATGCGCGGGTGAACTATGAGCGTTGGGTGGGGATAGGGGAGGTAAAGGCGTACATCGTAGCACGCGACGAAACCTGCCTCGACACAGAAGTACTCATCGATGCGTTGTTTGGAACAGGTCTGACACGGGCCATCGACCGCACCGCAAGGGGTATCCTGGCGATGCTGACGGAAAGCCACGATCCGATATCGGAGTTGTCACAAAGACGATTGCGCACGGTTTCAATTGACGTGCAATCAGGATTCGATGCGGATTCCGGCCATCTGCTCGAAGAGCAGCCACCGAAGGATTGGTACGAGGGGTATTGGTCCGACTTGACCGTTACTTTCGAACGGGCGAGGGTGGGACACTTCCTACTAGCTGATCCTAACCGCTATCTCTTGGGGCGACCGACAAACGGTCGTCTGGTGGTGAAATCTATCGGGTTAGATCGACACGTGTCCTTGAACGAGGATGAAGTTGTCGGGGTTCTTGCGACGCTTCCTTGGACCTACCGCTCCCAGCTTGAGAAGCAACACCTTGACCACAAATACACCCACGGCCACGCCCTGGTTCTTTCCGGCGGAGCGGGCAAAGGCGGCGCGGCCCGCCTTGCCGCGCGGGGGGCGCTGCGGATCGGGGCGGGGCTTGTCACCGTGGGCTGCCCGCCCGAGGCGCTGGTGGATAATGCCGCGCGGCTCGATGCGGTGATGCTGCGGCCCGTCGCCGATGCCGATGCGTTCGGGCGTGAGTTGGAGGACAAGCGGATCACCGCGCTCTGCCTCGGGCCGGGCCTCGGGACCGGTGATCATGGGCGCGGTCTTGTCGCCCGCGCGCTCGCAGTCCCGGACTTGATCCGGGACCTCTCGCACGGTGATGGAGATCCCGGCGCGGGGGCCGGGACTGCGGTGGACGTGCGGCGGGCATTGGTGCTCGACGCCGATGCGCTGACGATCCTTGCCCGTGACCCCGACCTTTTCGCAGCCCTTCACCCGAACTGCGTCCTCACGCCTCATGCCGGTGAATTCGCCCGCCTCTTCCCCGACATTGCCGAGAAACTGGCGGCACCGGCCACGAAAGGCCCGGCCTATTCCAAGGTCGACGCGACGCGCGAAGCGGCAAAACGCGCGGGCTGCGTGGTGCTCTATAAGGGGCCGGATACGGTGATCGCCGATCCGACGGGCCGGTGCAGCATCAATTCCGCCCATTACGACCGCGCGGCCCCCTGGCTCGCCACCGCGGGCTCGGGCGATGTGCTGGCGGGCTTCATCGCAGGGCTCTTGG
>NZ_JBARVQ010000647.1:0-2114 GCF_049646345.1 Albidovulum sp.
CATATGACCAACCTGCAGACGGCCGAGCTGCTGACAGGGCCGCTTGAGCCTCCGCTTTACGGTCTTGATCAGGATCACGTCATGAGCCTCGATCACGCACCCGAATGGGTGTCGGGCGAGATGCTGAATGCAGGTATCGTCGTATCAGTGCCGTCGATTCAGCGCCGGGACCCGGAAACCGGGCACACGATGCTGCTGCCCAAGCCACCCTTTGACAAGGGTGGTATATTTCAGGTCATGTATCGTGGCATCCAGCCACCGCGCCACGTCAAGGCGGGGCCGACCTTCCTGTGGGGCAGCGCGGTCTGCAACAGTCCCGCCCTCGTGCCGGTGACGCCGAACATGGAGCTGATCATCTCACCCATGCCCGAAAAATACTGGCTATGACGCGTTTCGGGTTTGCACCGAGAATTTAAGTATCAGAATTCGAACGAAAAATGTTCGAATTCTGATACAATGCAACCCGAAACGCCATTGGAGCGCGCATGACCGAGACCTTTACCAAGGAAGACGGCAATACCGAACTCTGGCACACGATCTTTGCGGTGGGCCATCCCGATCTGAGCAAGCAGCAGGAGTTTCACGCGAAACTGCCGCGCGATCCGCGTTGCCGGCTGTGCAATGCCCCCTTCGCGGGGCTCGGCGGGCTATACATGCGGTTCCGTGGTAAGGTGGCCTCAAGCCGCAACAAGAATTATTGCAATGCCTGTGACGGGTTTCTCGATACCTTTCCCGGCGGGGCCGAGGTTGAGATGTCAATGCTTTTTGCCGATATCCGCAATTCGACCGCTTTCGCCGAAAGCGCGGGGCCGAAAGCCGCCTCAGACCGGGTGAACCGGTTTCTCGATAGTGCGACCAAGGCGATCACCGACAATGACGGCTTCATCCTTGCCTTCTATGGCGATTGCATCGTCGCCGTCTGGCCGCCGGGTTTCAGCGGGCCGGATCATGCGAAGATGGCGGTAAAGGCGGCGAAGGAAATCGCGGGCCATGCGCGTGCGACTGCCGAGGCGGCGCCGGTGGGTGTCGGCGTGCATAAGGGCACGATCTATATCGGAACGGTGCAGGCGGCGAAGGGGCTCTTTCGCGACGTATCGATCTTTGGCGCCGAAGTGAATGTGACCGCGCGCCTCGCAGCATCCGCCGCGGCGGGCGAGGCACTGGCGAGCCGTGAAATTCTTGACGCGGCAGGTCGCACGGGTGAGATGAAGCCCTTCGACCTCAAGGGCATCTCGCGCCCGGTTGAGGCAGCCCTGTTGGGCTGAGGTCAAAGGTCGGCAAGCTCGCCGAGCGCGGCGGAATCGGTGAGGGTGATCCCTTTCGGACCCAGCCCGACAATGCCCTCATCCGCCCAGGTCCTGAGGCGGCGATTGACGTTTTCGCGCGAGATGCCGGAAAACTCTCCCAGATCGGTCTGCGAAAACCTCTCGGCAGGCAACAAGGGCCCGTCGGGCGTGTCCTCACCCCAGCGTTCGGCAAGCCGGATCAGCGCGCGGGCAAGGCGCGATTGCGCCTCGGTCTGGGCCTGCGTCGCGAACATGTCCGAGGCGTTGCGCACCTTGGCGCAAAGCTCTGCCACCAGCGCAAAAAGGGCATGCGGCCGGTCGCGCAGAAAGGCCATGACATCGGCACGGCTGAGGGCAAGGCCCGTCACCCCGGTCGCCGCGGTCGCATCAGCACTTCGCAGTCCCCCGTCCAGAAGCGCGATTTCGCCAAGCGCCTCACCCGGACCCATATGGTTCAACACCGATTTGCGCCCCGACAATGAAGTGATCGAAATCTCGACCCGCCCGTCTTCGATCAATAGCAGCGTATCGCCGGAGTCGCTGCGGCTGAACATCATCTGGCCAGGCTGAAACGAAACGCGCCGGGCATGAGACAGCAAGGTGCGGCGGTCATCGTCGCATAGCGACGACAGCAACAGGCTATCAGATGGAACGGTGGCGTCGATTGTCTCCATGTGGCACTATTTCACCGCCGGTTCTTTGGGGTCAAGACGCGCAGCCGGACAACCGTACCAAGGCGAAATAGTGCCACATGGAGACAATCGACGCCACCGTTCCATCTGATAGCCTGTTGCTGTCGTCGCTATGCGACGATGACCGCCGCACCTT
>NZ_JBARVQ010000648.1:0-9056 GCF_049646345.1 Albidovulum sp.
GTCAATGACCAACCACGCCGCCTTCGCCCATGCCGATGCGCCGCTCTTCCTGTTCCATCTGCTTGAGTTTTCGAAGAAAAAGTTCAACCTGGATGTGGAGGAGCTGAACGCCCGCTGGGCCGATCCGTCGATGATCGATTCGTGGTCCCAGATGGTCATCAAACATACCGAGGATTCGGTCGATATCGTCACCCATGCGCCGCAATCGGGCATCTACAAGATGCTTGAGGATGGCCGCGTCGTCTTCGACCGTTTCGACTATCACCGCCGCGCGGTGGAAAGTGAGAATGAGGCCTTCTTCCTGCGCATCCTGAAGCCTGGCGATTATCGCTATGAAGGCGCCGATCTGGGCATCCTCGTGACCCGGGGCCGGTCGATGACCAACGGGTTCAAGCTGACCGAGCGGTCGAAGAAATGGATCCACGGTATCCAGCAGGCTTTCGCCGCGCGGCCCTTGCCCTCGGCCGAGGCAGGGCCGTCCCTTGGCGATGGTGACTTCAAGATCATGTAGACACCGGGGCCCGGCCCCGGCACATAGCTGAAATGGACTATCTCTGGCGCGCTGTCGATATCGAGGAGCCCGGCCCGATCTGGGCCGCGCTTTTCCATGAATACTGGCCGGATTATCACCGCTGGTGGCTGCGCGAGGGCGAAGGGCCGCGTATACCCTATTGGCAAAGCCGCAAGGCCCTTGCGGCGCATATGCCGGAACTGGTCGGGCTCTATGACCAGCTATGTGAACTGGCGGGTGGCGGCGATCATGCTGCGCGGTTCCTCAGCTTCTGGCGACCGCCGCCATATCTGTCGGGCTGTTCACAGGCGATCTGGCCGGGGCGGGAACCGGTTCTGGTCAGGAACTACGATTACAGCCCGTCAGCATTCGACCGCCTGATTCTACGCACCAACTGGCTGGGCCGAAAGGTACTGGGCACGTCGGACGGGCTGTGGGGGCTGGTCGACGGGATGAACGATGCGGGCCTTGCCGTATCGCTGACCTTTGGTGGGCGCCGGGTGGTGGGTGAAGGCTTCGGCGTGCCCCTGATCCTGCGCTATGTGCTGCAAACCTGTACGACGGCGGAAGAGGCGGGCAGGGCGCTTGCCCGCCTGCCGACGCATATGAGCTACAATGTCACGGTGCTGGACGCCAAGCGGCGTTTCCTGACCGCGCTGATGGCGCCCGACCGGCCCGCACAGATCACCCATGCGGCTGTGGCGACAAACCATCAGAAGTCGGTCGAATGGACCGACCACGCCCGCATGACCGCGACGGTGGAACGCGAACGGTTCCTGCTTCAACGCCTGACCCTGCATGTGGAGCCGGAAGAGAAGTTCATCGGCGCCTTCCTGCGCCCGCCCCTTTATTCCACCGCCTTTTCGCGCGGCTTCGGGACGCTTTATACCGCCGTCTACCGGCCCCGCCTGCGCCATATGGACCTGCGCTGGCCGCGCGGGGTCTGGGCCTTCGGGTTGGACGACTTTACGCCCGGCGAACGGCTGATCCACACCCCCGACAGGATCGTGGCCGAAACCCCGTCCCGGACCTGATCCGGGACCTCTGCGGCGGTCGGGTAAGAGGTCCCGGGTCAGACCCGGGACGGGCGATCTCCGTCAATCGTCTCCTGCGCAGTTTTCAGCACCTCCTGCACAAGCCGGGCGGCGGTTTCGTCGTCCTCCGCCTCGGCATAGCAGCGCAGTTCCGGCGCATTGCCCGAGGGGCGCAGATGCAGCACAACGCCTGACTGGAAGGTGACCCGCAATCCGTCGGTCAGATCAAGTCCCGCCTCTGCGCCATGGCCATTGAAGAAGACCTCGCGTGCTTCGGGGTCCCGTGCCAGCAGGCCGACAAGCGCCAGCGATTTTTCCGTCGCGACACCTGTCAGCCGGTCACTTGCGGTTGCGCGGGCGGGCAGGGCGGCCACAAGTTCTGCCAGTCCCATGCCCCGCCGCATCGTTTCGGCCAGTGGCACAAGGATCGGCAGGAAGGCGTCGCGTGTTGCCAGCGGGGCGATCAGCCCACCGCGCCCCTCAGCCGCGAAGCCCAGAAGAAAGCCGCCATTCGCCTCGAACCCGGCGACGCGGGCATCCTTCGGCGCGGCCTGCATCGCGGCGATGACAAAGGGCGAACCGATCCGGGTGCGGATGACCCGGGCAAAGCGGCCCGAAAGTTCAATCATCGAATTGGAGGAAACCGGGGTGACCACGGTATCGGCCCCCAGCAGGTGCGCGGTCAGGGTGCCCAGAACATCGCCCGGAATCACCCGGCCGTCCGCATCCGTCATCAGGGGCCTGTCGGCATCGCCATCGGTCGATACGATGGCTGCCAGATCATGGTCCGCCGCCCAGCCCGCCAGCATCTTGCGTGTCCGGGCATCGACCGCCTCGGTATCGACGGGGATGAATGTGTCCGAGCGGCCAAGCGACACAGTCTCGGCCCCCAGAAAACGCAAGGTTTCCGACAGAAGGTCACGGGCGACGGAGCTGTGTTCATAGACGCCGACCCTGAGGCCGGTCAGGGCGCCACGGCCAAGACAGGCGAGGTAGCGGCGGCGATAGGCGGGCAGGGCCTCGGGGTCCCGAACCGCGTCGGCGGGCGGGCAATCGGCTTCGCCCGCATAGGCCTGCAGGATCGCCGCCTCGTCGTCCTTGGTGATCTCGCCATTGGCGGTGTAGAATTTCAGCCCGTTGCGGTCGGCCGGAATGTGGCTGCCGGTGACCATGACCGAGGGGGCCCCCGCCTCCATCGCTGCCAGCGCCAGCGCCGGTGTCGGCACCTCGCCGCAATCGACTGGCTCCAGCCCCTCGGCCGCAGCCGCCGCCGCGACGGCCGCCGCGATCCGTTCGGATGAGGGGCGCAGGTCACGCCCGATCATCAGGCGGCCGGAATGAGGCGTGACCTGCAAAAAGGCGCGAACATAGCCCGCGCAAAGACCATCTGTCAGCTCGCTGACCAGGCCGCGCAGGCCGCTTGTACCGAATTTGGGGGGCATCTTACTCTCGGTCTTTCAGTGGCTTAGCTGTGGCGATTGTGACAGATCGACCGGGGATGTATAGCCTGTCGGCGCGATCCGGTGTTATGGTCGTTGCAGGTGGGCATCGGCCGGGTCATTGAAAGACAGAATTGTTGAGAATGTTTCAGAATGCAGATGATTGTTTCTGCTGCGGCAGTAAAATTCAATGTGCCGACGGCGAAGGTCGCAAGCCGAATTCATCCGGTCTATCGTATGGGCAAGCAGCCGAACGCAGCGCGTTTCTGGACAGGAACTGACCGATGAATGCGAAAATCCTTTCGATCCTTGCAGGCATCTTTCTTGCCGTGCTCGTCGCATTTCTGGGCGGTATGTGGACCACCTACAAGAACTGGTGGCCCTGGCAGCAGGTCGATGAGGCGCGGGTCGCCTGGCGGTCGTTCCGGGCGACGGGACGGATCATGCCGCTTGACACCTATGCGCGGCGCAGACCGGATGCGGCCGACACACGCCACGCGATCCATGACGCGCAGGCCGCGGCCCCCGGTTACTGGGTCATCAATCGCTTTGACGCCGATACCGGAACCTATGTGCTGGAACTCTTTGACGGGCAGGGCGCGTTGGTAAACACCCATCCGATCGACTATTCCCGCATCAAGGAGGGTGGCGATCCGGGCGAGTTTGCCCATATCGCGACGATGCTGCCCGATGGGTCGGTCGTTGTTGTCTGGGACGATGCGCCAGGAATGGCGCGACTTGATGCCTGCGGGGCGCCGGTCTGGGCCAAGACAGACCAGATCTACCATCATTCGCTGGAACGCGGCGTGGATGGCTATTGGACATGGGCATCAGCGATCTGGAACGGCGGAGAGGATCAGCGGATGATTCGCTTTGATCCCGAGACCGGCGACATCCTCGAATCGATCGATCTGATCGACGATGTGATCCTGAAATCGCCCGCGAATGCTCTTGCGCTGCAGGTGCCTGAGGAATTCGAATTCGACCGCACCACGCAATATGGCGATCGCGCCGACATTTTCCATCCGAACGATGTGGAGGAACTCCTGCCGGAAATGGCCGCAGCCTTCCCGCAATTCGAGGCAGGCGACCTGCTGATCTCTAACCGCAATATCGATCAGGTAGCTGTGATCGGGCGCAAGACGGGGGCGGTCAAATGGTCGGCTTACGGACCCTGGCAGCACCAGCATGACGCCGATTTCCTGCCCGACGGGACGATTTCAATCTTTTCCAACAATACCGACCGGTTCCGCTCGAACATCATCCGGATCGACCCGAAGACGGGTGTTTCAGAAGACATGTTCTACGGCAAGGGCGTCGATTTCGACAGTTTCATCATGGGCAAGCAGCAACGCCTGCCGAATGGAAACTGGCTGATCACCGCCACGATTCAAGGACGGGTGCTGGAAGTGACACCGGCGGGCAAGATCGTGCGCGAATACAACAATATCATCGATGAAACTTACAACGCGCTGGTGCTTTATGCTGAATATCTGCCGCCGGACTATCTGACGACGGTCCCCGCTTGCGCCAAGTGATACGATTACGGAGTGAAAACCATGAGTAACAAGATCCTGCCGGTAATTCTGTGTGGCGGGACGGGAACGCGGCTCTGGCCCGTCTCGCGCGAGGGGATGGCAAAGCAGCTCCTTCCGATCCTCGGTGATCAGACGCTGTTGCAGATGACGCTGGCCCGCGTGGCCGGGAACGGTTTTGGCGCGCCGATGGTGATCGGTGCGCATGCGGTGCGTTTCACCATCCGCGATCAGGTGGAGGCGGTTTCGCCCGAGGCCCGCGTGGTGATCGAGCCCGAGCGGCGCGATACGATGGCGGCCGTCCTGCTGGCGGCGGCGATCGCGGCGGCGGAAGACCCCGATCAGGTGCTGGCGGTGATGCCGTCGGATCACCTCATCCGCGACGCTTCGGCGCTGAGCGAGGCGGTTCACATCGCAGCCGGGTCTGTGCTCAAGTCGGGTATCGCGGTGATCGGCGTTGAACCGACAGGCCCGTCGACGGCCTATGGCTATATCAAGCCCGGTGCAGCCGCGAAGGATGGCACCTCGGCGGTCGCGCAATTTGTCGAAAAACCCGATGAGGCGCGGGCCGAAAAGCTGATCGCCGAAGGGTGCCTCTGGAATGCGGGCATGTTCTGCTTCCGCGCGGGCTGGCTGATCGAGGCTTTGGGCGCGGTCGAGCCGGAGGCGGTCGAACATGTCACACAGGCGGTGACCGATATGGTCGAGGATCTTGGCATGTGGGTGCCGGGCGAAAGCTTCGGCAAGACCCGGGCAATCTCGTTCGATCATGGCTTCATGGAAAAGACGACCGAGGCCCGCGTGGCACCGGGCAGGTTCCGCTGGTCCGATGTCGGTGACTGGGACGCGGTCTGGGCGGAATCCGACAAGGATGCGGCTGGCAATGCGATCCGCGGCGACGGTTTCGCGCATGAGGCCAGGGACAACCTGATCCATTCCGAAGGGCGGCTGGTCTGCGCCGTCGGCGTTGAGGGGCTGGCGATCATCGAAACACCCGACGCGATCATGGTCGCCCCGCGCGAAAAGGCGCAGGAGGTGAAAGGGCTGGTCGGCGCGCTGAAAGGGGCAGGCCGGGATGAGGCGGTCGAACATATCCGCAACCACCGGCCCTGGGGCTGGTATCAGACGATGGATCTGGGGGAACGCTTCCGCGTTAAGCGCATCGTGGTGAAACCGGGCGCGAAGCTCTCGTTGCAAAAGCACCATCACCGCGCCGAACACTGGGTCGTCGTGCGCGGCACGGCCGAGGTCACCCGCGACGGCGAGATTCTGGTGCTGCATGAGAATGAAAGCATCTACCTGCCCATCGGCTCGGTCCACCGGCTGGCCAATCCCGGCCGCATCCCGGTCGAGATCATCGAGGTGCAGACCGGAACCTATCTGGAAGAGGACGACATCATCCGGATCGAGGACGAGTTCGGGCGGACGTAAGGTGGGTTTAAACCCACCTTACTTTTGGAACTGACAAGATGTCCCTCCCGTCCGGCGTCGCTGACGCCCCTGTAAGGTGGGTTTAAACCCACCTTACGCCCCAAGCGTTCGGCGAAAGGCGGCCTCGGTCAGTTCCGCGCCCTTGTTCCAGGTGAAACCGGCAGCCTGGTTCAGGGCTTTTTCGCTGATGCTTTGACGCAGACCGGGTTCGGTCAGGAGACGGATTGCGGCCTTCGCGATCTCGCTAGTGTTTTCGGGATCGAACAGCAGGCCGCCATCACCGACCACTTCCGGCAGGCTGCCGCGATCGGAGGCAAGGACCGGCGTGCCGCAGGCCATCGCCTCGACCGCGGGCAGGCCGAACCCTTCCCAAAGCGAGGGCAGCACCAGCGCCTCGGCTCCTGCCAGCAGTTCCGCCATCTCGCCGTCGTCGATTTCCCCGGTAAAGCTGATCCGGCCCCAGGCGCGGGCATCACGCGCGGCGCCTGCTGTCAGTTCCTCGACATTGTCCCAGAACCTGTCGCCGGTCGTGCGCCCGACGATCACCAGCCGCGCCTTGGGGCAGGCGGTCAGGATCGCGGGCATCGCCTCGATTAGCCGCAGTACATTCTTGTGGCGGTTGAAGCCGCCGATATAGACCAGCACCCGGTCATCTTCATCGATCCCGTGGCGGGCACGGGTGGTGGCGATGCGGGCCGGATCATCGATCGGCTGGAAGCAATCGAACGGGCCTTCGGTCGTCACATCGATCCGCGCACGCGGCACCCGCAGGATCTGCGCGATATCAGCGGCCGATGCCTCGGAAACGGTCAGGACCCGCCGCGCCTGCCAGATCGCCAGCCGGGTCTTGGCCCGCCAGAGCAGCACATTGCGCTTGGTCGGGAATATCAGGTCGGGGAAGCGTTCGGGGATCGTATCATGGATGCAGATCAGCTTTGGCACCCGGCTGAGGATCGGGAAGTAGGAATAATGCGCCGGAAAGAAGAAAAGATCGCAACCAAGCCTGCCAGCAGCGCGCGACATTGACCACATATCAGCCCCGGCCCGGGCGCCTGCGCCAGATGAGGCCTCCGACATCGACCGGCCCGCCCCGGCGACAACGACGCGAACCCCGTCCGGCACCGGCAGGCTCGGCGTCCGGTCGAAGAGCAGCGAATAGGAAAAGCCGGTATCGCGCCTGGCCAAAGCGCCGACAAGGCTGCGGGTAAACCGCCCGAAGCCGCGTTCGTTGTCCCAGGCGCTGGCATCTATGCCGACATGCATCTTCTGGCCTCCTGTCCTTGCCCCTTCCTAGTCGGAATTTTCACCTTTGCCCAATCCGTCAGGCGCGTTCGGGCAGGGCCGGTGCGCCCCGGTCCGCAAAGGTGGCAAATCCGCCACTTCGTTTCCCGCCGGGCTACGGAACGGTGCTTTCACATGAAAATCCGCATCTTGCTGATGCGATCCGGACGCGCTTGCGCTATGGACGACAGGAAGAGGGACAGGTGATTTCAAGGTCATGACTGATAACAAGGGTGCCGGGGAGCGGCTTCACATTCTGGAAATGCAGACCCAGTTCGGCGTGGGCGGCATCACCCGCCACGTTCTGGCGCTTCGCGACTGGATGCGGGGGCAGGGGCATCGGATCACGCTTGGTGGCACACCTGCCGCTTGGGCCGGGCCAGAGACGGAACCCGATTTCCTCACCCTGCCGACGAAATATGTCTCGGGCGAGGGCGGCTCGCTGCCCATGCGCCTTTTCAACGTGGCAAAGTCGGCCTGGACCCTGCGCCGCTGGCTGAAGACGCACCGGGTCGATGTGATCCACGCCCACGAATCCGCCCCGGCTTTGGTGGCCAACCTCGCCCGGCGCGGGCTGAACATCCCCCTGGCCGTCACCTATCACGGCTCTGAGCCCTCGCGCATCGCCTCCTTCGGCGGGATCGCGGCCAAGGCCGATCTGGTGATCACGCCCTCGCATCGTTCGGCCGAGGATCTGGCCCGGATCGGCGGGGTGCCCGAGGCCAAGCTGAAAGTGCTCGGCCTTGGCGTCGCCCCACCACCCGAGGATGGCGAGGATGAGGTGGCGGCGCTGAGGCGTGAGCTTCTGGGCGATGGCGACAAGCTGATCATCACCGTGGCCCGGCTGGAATATCAGAAGGGCATCGACATCCTGATCGACGCGGTGGCGCGGATGATCCCCGACCATCCCGGGTTTCGCTTCATCGTCGCGGGCGACGGTGTGGATGAGGACGAACTGAAGGCGCTAGCCCGGGAAAAGGGCGTCCAGAACCACTTGCGGTTTCTGGGCCGCGTCAACCGCCCGCATCTCTATCTGCGCGCCTCGGACCTTTTCCTGCTGACCTCACGGTGGGAGGCTTTGCCCTTTACCATCGTCGAGGCGTTTCAGGCCGGTATCCCCGCTGTCGCGGCGGCCTGTTCGGGGGTGGTGGAACTGATTGACGAAGAGGTCGGCGCGGTGGTGCCCATCGGCGATGTAGAGGCTGTTGCCGGGGCGGTCACCCGCATCCTGACCGACGGGACGCTTCGGAAATCCATGTCCGGGGCGGCGCTGGCAAAGTCAAAGCTTGACCGCTTCGATCCCGACTGGGTGCATGGCCAGTTCGAGGACACCTATACCGGTTTGGCCGGACGGAAATAGATCCGCGCGCTTGCCCCGGACGTGATCCGGGGCCTCTGCCCGGGCCGTCCCAAGAGGTCCCGGATCAAGTCCGGGACTGGCGTTACGATCCTTTCAGCCGCTGCAAATGACCAGTCGTAGCCGTAAGCCCTTGCTTCAGATTGAATTCAGGCGCGTAGCCCAGCCGCTCGCGCGCATGCTCGATACGGCACAGTCCGCGCCCCATATATTCCTCGAACAGGTGGTGATTGGGGTGAAGGACGCCATCTTTGGCAAGCTTCGACTTGGCAAAGGCCACCAGCGCCTCGAACCGTTTGTGGCCGATCAGTTTGCGCCCGACCGCGCTGATCCTTGCGGCCATCGACGGACCGTGATCGGCGCTTTCATCCGGCTTCGGGCCAAGGTTCCGGGCGATCTCATCGGCGGGAACGCGGGTCGCGCCCCCGGTGCCGAGGATTGCGCCATAGCCATCGACCAGTGCTGACC
>NZ_JBARVQ010000649.1:0-2254 GCF_049646345.1 Albidovulum sp.
ACCCTGATCCAGACCGGCCGCATGCGCCGCGTGCCGTTCCTGCTGTTCGGCAAGACGTTCTGGGAGAAGATCATCAACTGGGAGGCCTTGGCCGAGGCCGGGACAATCTCAGCCGAGGATCTGGACCTCTTCCGGTTTGTCGAGACTGCGGAAGAGGCGGTGAACATCATCACAGCCTGGAAGGACCCGCACTGAAGACGCCGGGGACGATTTTTCTGCGAAAAATCATCAAATTTTCGTCGAAAATTTGCTTTCGACGCCGATTGATTTGGCTTGTGACGGCTGACTGTTCTTTCAGATCTGCCAAAACGGCTTGACCCTGCGGGGTGCCCGTGTCCCGATCGGATCATGGCAGGGACCGAACACAATGTAGACGGCGCCTATGCGTTGAAAACGCCCGCGGACTCGGTGCGCTACTACCGCGACTGGGCCTCCAGCTATGATCGGGACTTCGCAGCGGCGATGGGGTATCGCAGCCCGGCCGTGGTGGCAGATGCCTTCGCGGCACTTGGCGGCAAGGGGCCCGTCCTCGATGTCGGCGCGGGAACCGGGCTGGTTGGCGAGGCGTTGGCAAGGGCAGGCATCGCCCCGGCCGATGGGCTCGACAATTCGGCCGACATGCTGGCGGTTGCGGCGGAAAAAGGCGTCTACTGCAGGACCATCACCGCCGACCTGACACATCCCCTGCCGCTGCCGGACAACACCTATTCAGGCTGCGTCAGCGCGGGCACCTTCACCACCGGCCATGTCGGGCCGGAGGCTTTTGCCGAATTGCTGCGGGTGGTGACACCTGGTGCGCTCTTCGTCGTCACGGTGCACAACGCCTTTTACGAAGCGGCGGGTTTTGCGCCTTACTTCGCCGGGCTCGCGGACCGGATCGCAGGGTTCCGCACCGAGCCGTTCGAGATCTACGGGGCGGGGGCCGAAGGCGATCACAGCGGCGATCGTGGCTGGATCGTCAGCTTCTGCAAGGTCTGAGATTAGAGCGGCTTTCCCGTCAGGAGGCGCGCCGGTTTGCCAGCGATGCCGGCCGCCTGCCTGATGAAGGCACGGCGCAGGCCGGGCAGATTGCCGACGATCCCCATGCCGATATCGCGTGCCGCACGCAGAACCGCATTGTCGTTTGAAAACAGACGGTTAACTTCATCCATCCCCAGTGCGAGCGCTGTCGAGTCGAAGCGCCGCCAGCTCTGATACCGTTCCAGCACATCGCCCGCACCGATATCCTCACCGCGTCGATGCGCCTCGACCAGCACTTCGGCCAGCGCGCCCACGTCACGGAACCCGAGGTTCAGCCCCTGTCCGGCAATCGGATGCACGCCATGCGCCGCATCGCCCACCAAAGCGAGGCGCGGCGCGGTGTAGCTGTTGGCGAGCGTCAGGTTCAGGGGATAGGTGAAGCGTCCACCCGCCAGTTCGATCCGGCCAAGAAAATCGCCGAAGCGCGGGCGCAGGACCGCCAGGAACCCCTCGTCGTCCAAGGCGGCGATGGCCTTCGCGGTATCTTCGGTCTCGCTCCAGACGATTGAGGAGCGGTTGCCCTTCAGCGGCAGGATCGCGAGTGGCCCCGTGGGCATGAAGAACTGATGCGCGATGCCGTCATGCGGGCGTTCGTGGGCCACCGCGCAGACGAGCGCGGTCTGGCCGTAACCCCAGCCGGTGCGGGTGATCCCCGCGCGTTCAGCCGTGCCCGACTGCCGTCCGTCGCATCCTGCCAAAACACGCCCGGACAACTGCCGACCGTCAGACAGAGTCACCGTGACCCCCGCCGGTCCCGCCTTCTGCGCCGTCACGGTCGTCGCGGGCAGATGGGTCAGACCCGGTTCCGCCTCCATCGCGGCAAGGAAGGCTGCGTAAAGGTGCCGGTCCTCGACCATGAAGCCCATCGGGCCGTCCTCGATCTCGGCGGCCTCGAAATGCAGGAAGAACGGGGCAGGCCCTTCGCCGGGCCGCCCATCGCTGGTCTTGATCTCCAGCATCGGCTGGGCGTCACCCGCGATCCGGTCCCAGACATCAATGGCGGTCAGAAGCCGTTTTGAGGCGATGGCCAGCGCATAGGCCCGCCCATCAAAATTCGCCTCCGCCCGGGCCCGGGCGGGCTGGGCGTCGATCACGGTCACCTTCATTCCGGCCCGGGCCAGCGCAAGGCCCAAAGCCGGGCCATTCAGCCCGCCGCCGGTGATGATGACATCGGTACCGTAGGTCATGCCCCAATTATCCGCGTCGCCACATGCTTGTCCATGCGTGACAATGT
>NZ_JBARVQ010000650.1:0-4335 GCF_049646345.1 Albidovulum sp.
GGCCTGACGTGTGATAGGCGAGGTGATCCTCGGCCTCCAGCAGAACGACTAGTCCCAGCGCTGACAGCCGGGCTGCGGCCGAGACCCCGGCGATGCCGCCGCCGATGATCAGGACATCTGCTGTCACTCTGCCGGGTCCCACAATCCGCGCCCTTTCAGAAGCGGTTCCACCCCCGGCATGCGCCCCCGGAACGCGGTGTAAAGCGTATCCGCCTCCTCCAACCCGCCCGCCGACAGGATGTGGCGTTCCAACTTTTGCGCGGTCTCCGGGTCGAAGGCGTCACCCGCCTCGCGGAAGGCTTCGAACGCATCGGCGTCCATCACCTCGGACCACATGTAGCTGTAATAGCCTGATGAATAGCCATCGCCCGAAAACACATGGGCGAAATGTGGCGTTGCGTGGCGCATGCGGATCGCATGCGGCATGCCGATACCGGCCAGCACCTTGGCCTGCACCGCCATCGGATCGGTGGGCACCGCCCCGTCGTGGAACGCCAGATCGACAAGTGCCGATGCAACATATTCGACCGTCGCGAAACCCTGATCATAGGTCGCCGCCGCGAGAAGCCGGTCGCGGAGCGCGGCGGGCATCGGCTGGCCGGTCTTCACGTGCCGGGCGTGTTTGTCGAGCACTTCAGGCACTTCCAGCCAATGCTCGAAAAGCTGGCTTGGCAGTTCGACGAAATCGCGGGCCACCGACGTGCCGGAGATGAAGCCATAGGTCACGTCAGACAGCATCTGATGCAGGGCATGGCCGAATTCGTGAAAGAGCGTCCGCGCATCGTCCCAAGACAGGAGTGCCGGTTCCCCCTTCGCGGGCTTGGCGAAATTGCAGACATTGACGACCACGGGGCGCTGATCGCCCCCCAGTTTGCGCTGCTCGCGAAAGGTCGAACACCATGCGCCGGACCGCTTGGATGACCGCGCGAAATAGTCACCGATGAAGACGGCGATGTGCTGCCCGTTTCGTGTCACCTCCCATGCCCGCGCATCGGGATGGTAGAGGTCCGTATCGAGCGGCCTGAACTCCAGCCCGAACAGACGCCCGGCACAATCGAAAGCCGCTTGCGTCATCGCCTCCAGCCCGAAATAGGACTTTAGTTCGCCCTCATCGAGGTCATGTTCGGCCAGCCGCCGCTTCTCGGAGTAATAGCGCCAGTCCCAGGCCTCCAGATCGCCATTGATGCCGTCCGCATGCATCATGCCTGTCAGCACGTCGGCATCGGCCAGCGCCTTTTCCCGCGCCGGGTCCCAGACCCGCATCAGCAGATCGCGCACCGCAGCGGGGGTCTTGGCCATTTCCGGTTCCAGCTTGTAGGATGCGAAACTGTCGTAGCCCAGAAGCTGCGCCCGCTCCTCGCGCAGGGCAAGGATCTCGGCGGCCGGTGCCCGGTTGTCGGTCGCCCCGCCATTAGCACCCCGCGCCACCCAGGCCTCATAGGCTTTTTCGCGCAGATCGCGGCGCGGCGAGAATTGCAGGAACGGCACCACGAGCGAGCGGCTGAGCGTCAGCACATGCCCGTCGCGCCCGCGTTCCTCGGCGGCGGCCCGGGCGGCGGCCACGACGAAGTCCGGCAGGCCTTCCAGATCGGCCTCGGCCAGAGGCATCCACCAGTCGCGCTCATCGGCGAGCAGGTTCTGGGTGAAGGCGGTCGAAAGAACCGCCAGCCTTTCCTTCACCTCGGCCATCCGTCCCTGCGCCGCACCGTCAAGTGCGGCACCGGCCCGCACGAACATGCGCCGGTAAAGCTCCAGCACCCGGGTTTGTTCCGCTGACAACCCCAATCCGTCGCGTCCCTGCCACAAGGCCTCGATCCGTGCGAAGAGGGCAGAATTCATCGTCACCTCGGACGAAAACGCCGCCATCTTCGGGGCAAGATCCCGTTGCAAGGCCTCGCGGTCCGGCGTCGAATCTGCCCCGGCAAGGTTGTAGAACACCCCCGCCACCCGGTTCAGCGTTTCCTCTGCCAGTTCCAGCGCCTCGATCGTGTTGGCAAAGCTGGGCGGCGACGTGTCCCCGGCGATTATCCCAATCGCCGCCCGGGCATCGGCCAGACCCGCCTCGAAGGCGGGGGCGAAGTCGCTGTCCCGGATGTCAGCAAAGGGTGGCAGGGCAAAGTCTGTATCCCAACGGGTGAGCAAGCTGTTCATGTGATCTCCTTCGGGCTGACCCTATGTGGCCCCGTGATCTTCGTCCAGATCGACGCGATTGACATTTCCATCGGGTGCCCGAATGATTTGATCAAAATATCCCCGCGGATTTCAGGCGACAGGATCGACAGATGACTGACCCGGCTTCAACCTGTGACACTCTTATCGTCGGTGCCGGTCTTGCCGGCCTCACGGCGGCAATTGCCCTGAGGCGGGCGGGACATGACGTTCTGGTGCTTGAGGCACGGGACCGGATCGGTGGGCGCACCTATGCAGCGCCACTTGCACCGGGGCAACGAGAGGTCGACTGGGGCGCGGAATGGGTGATCCCGGCTTTGCATCCGCGGATGATGGCACTGGCCACGGCCCATGGTTTCAGGCTGGAGGATGAAGCGCCGAACCTCCTCTGGGACGTTCCGGGATATCGCGCCGAGGCAAGCTATGACGACCTGCGCCGGGCGCGCCCCGGTTTCGATGTGGCGCTTTCGGCCCTTCAGGTCTGGGCAGATGCCCCTCCTGCCGGGGACGAAACCCGGGTTTCGCTGGCCGCACTGCTCGACCGGCTGATCCCCGATCCGACCGACCGCGCCCTGACCGAGGCGGCGATCTTTCCCCTGACCGGCGCCGATCCGCAGAGCCTTGCCGCCCATTCGCTGCGCGAGGAGATCCGCTTTCACGATCAGGATATCCACCTGACGCTAGCGCCGGAAACCAGACGGCTGGACAGGACGGCGGGGGCGCTGGTGGCGCGGATGGCGGCCGGTCTGCCCGGGGAATGCCTGCATCTGTCGTCGCCTGTGACCCGTGTGGCGGTCGCCGGGAATAACGTCAGCGTGGACTGCCCCACAGGCCGGTTTCATGCGGCCCGCGTCCTGCTTGCCGTGCCTGTCGCCGCGCTTCATGCGATCGACGTGACCCCCGCGCATCCCGCCATCGGCCCCGACCGTTCGGCGCGGATGAATGCCGGCCGTGTCGTCAAACTCTGGGCGCGTGCCACGGGGCCGGTGCCACCCGCGCGGCTTCACTTGGGCTCTCCGCTGCGGCTGCTCTACACCTGGGACCGCGACGGTGACCTGCTTCTCTCGGCGCAGGCCCTGGCCGGGGATATGACCGGCCACACAGCTGCCGACCTCTTCGCCGAGGCCTGCCCGGGCCTTGTTATCCATGAGGCGGATGCGAAGGACTGGCCCGCCGATCCCTATGCCCGGGGCAGTTGGATGGCCGCTGCGACAGGACCGAACCCGGCCGGGATCTTTGCCGACGGATTCGGTCCGTTGCGGGTCATCGGCGGCGACGTCGCACGCGACTGGGCCGGATGGATGGAAGGGGCGGTGCTGTCCGCCGAAGCGGCGGCGGCAGAGATCATCGCGGCAGGCTGAGCCGGTCAGAGGCCACAAACCGCGCAGCCGGGGCTGCGCTTCAATGCGATCTGGCGGCTTTCGCCGTAAAGCGCATCATAGATCAGCATCCGTCCGCGCAGGCCCTCGCCCGCCCCGGTAATCTCCTTGATCGTCTCGACCGCCATCATCGAGCCCATGACCCCCGGCAGCGCGCCCATGACGCCTGCCTCGGCACAGGCGGGTGCAAGGCCATCGGCGGGCCGGTCGGGGAAGATGCAGGCATAGCAGGGGGCACCCTGCGCCGGATCGTAAAGGCTGATCTGGCCTTCCCACTGAGTGATCGCCGCTGAGATCAGCGGCTTTTTCGCCGCCACCGCCGCCGCATTCACCATATAGCGCGTGTCGAAATTGTCCGATCCGTCGAGGATCAGGTCATATTCAGCAAAGAGCGTCACGGCTTCATCCGCGCCCAGACGCCGGTTGTAGGGTTTGACGGCAATGAACGGATTGAGCGCCTTCATCGCGGCTTCGGCCGAAAAGACCTTGGGCATGCCGATCCGCTGGTCGGTATGGATCACCTGCCGCTGAAGGTTGGAATTCGACACCTCGTCATCGTCGATCACCCCGATCGTGCCCACGCCCGCCGCCGCGAGATAGAGAAGCAGCGGAGAGCCGAGCCCGCCCGCGCCGACAACCAGCACCTTCGCCTCCTTCAGCCGTCGCTGGCCCATGCCGCCGACTTCACGCAAGACGATGTGGCGGGCATAGCGGTCCAACTCGGCCTCTGAGAACGGCCCGTCCAACACCGGCGCATGCCCGGGCGTTCCAGCACGCGCCTTCAACC